>JAZRWD010000033.1:0-2624 GCA_045599525.1 Candidatus Limivicinus sp.
TCTCCGGCGCGGAAGCGCTGGACATCAATATGGGCTGCCCGGTCGGGAAGATCGTCAAGTCCGGTGACGGCTCCGCCCTGATGCGCACGCCCGAGCTGGCCAGGGATATTATCGAGCATGTTGTCCGCGCAGTGGACAAGCCCGTTACGGTCAAGTTCCGCAAGGGTTTTGACGGCGGGTGCATCAATGCGGTAGAGTTCGGCAAAATGTGCGAGGAGGCCGGTGCGGCCATGATCGCCGTGCACGGGCGCACCCGCGTGCAGATGTACGCCGGCCGTGCGGACTGGGACATTATCCGCGACGTAAAGCGGGCGGTTTCTATCCCGGTCGCTGCCAACGGGGATATCTTCACCCCGGAGGATGCCCGCCATATTCTCACCTACACGGGCTGTGACTATGCCATGATCGGCCGCGGCAGCTTCGGCAACCCCTGGCTGTTTACGCAGGCCAACGCGCTGATTGCCGGTGAGCCTGTCCCTGAGCTGCCCCCGCTGGCCGAGCGCATTGATGAGGCCGTGCAGCAGGTGGAGGCCACCTCAGCTCTGCTCGGTGAACATTTTGCCTGCATGGAGGCCCGCCACCAGGTGCCCTGGTACCTGCACGGTATCCCCTACGCAGGGTATTACAAGCAGCAGCTGGTTCAGGTCAGCACACTCGAAGAGCTGCATACGATCGCGGCGGGAATCAAAAAAGACCTGAAATAAGGCTTACGCAGTTCCCTTAGGGCAGTGGCATGCAGCCCTCCCGCCAAACAACCTGCACAACTTTCGGCCAGGTCTGTTTCACCTCTGCCGGAAAGTGAAACAGTTTTGTCTTGCTTTCCTTATTTCGTTATGTTATTATAGCATTAGTAAATGTAAAATTATGGCGTTTTAAGGCCAGTATCTATACAGGAGTAGAAAAAAATGAAAGCAATCAAGAATGAACGGATTTCCAATAACGTTATTCGCCGTCTGCCCCGCTACCTCCGTAAGCTTGATGAGCTGACGGAAGCCGGTGTCAGCCGCATCTCCTCCTCTGAGCTGGGCGCTCAGCTTGGCCTTACGCCTTCCCAGATCCGTCAGGACTTCAGCTGCTTCGGTGAATTCGGCCAGCAGGGCTATGGTTACGGCGTTGTTGGTCTCCGCGCAGAAATTGCCGGTATCCTCGGCATCGACAACGGCTTCAAGGCCATCCTTGTCGGTGTGGGCAACATCGGCCGCGCACTGGTCGATAATTTCGACTTTGACAACTGGGGCACCCAGCTGATCGCCGCCTTCGATGTGAAGGAAGACGTAGTCGGCACCTCCATCAACGGCATCCCTGTATACGATGCAAACACCCTGCCCACGTTCCTGCAGGAAAACCACATTGACTTTGTCGTGCTGTGCGTCTCCCGTGCTGCCGCAAAGCCCGTTGCCGAAAAGCTCATCAGCTATGGCGTCACTTCCATCTGGAACTTCACCAACGTGGATATCGTCGAACCCGACAGCCCCGTCATCGTGGAGAACATGCACTTCTCCGACAGCTTGCTTGCTCTGAACTACTTCACCCTCAAGCGCCGCACAGACGAAACAGCAGCCGCAGCAAAGCTCGCAGCAAGACTGGGCAAGTAATCCCTCAATCAAAACAAGAACCATTCCGAAAAGCTTCCTGACCGGGAGGCTTTTCTTTTACCCTGAATCCACCTCCGTTGGCAGCAATACGGCTGCCAAAGAAAGGAAATTCCCATGTCTGATACCATTGCTGCCATTGCTACCGGGGCCCAGGTCTCCGCAATCGGCATTGTCCGCCTCTCCGGGCCGGAAACACTCCCGGCGGTCGACCGCCTGTTCCGCCCCTATTCCGGCAAGACCATGTCTGCCTCCCCCAACCGAAAGCTGATCTACGGCAACCTGGTCAGTGCGGAGGGTGAGGTCATGGACATCTGCCTGTGCACCATCAGCCGCGGGCCGGAGAGCTACACCGGCGAAGACACGGCAGAGTTTCAGTGCCACGGCTCCCCCGTGCTGCTGCGCTCCCTGATGGAGGAGCTGTTCCGCCTTGGCGTCCGTCAGGCCGGGCCGGGCGAGTTTACCAAACGCGCCTTTCTGAACAACCGCATGGACCTGATTTCTGCCGAAGCCGTTGTGGACCTGATCGACGCGGAAAATAAAGAGGGCGTGATCAATGCGGCCGGGCAGCTCAACGGTGCCGTCTCCCGGGAGATCGATGCCATTTACTCTTCCCTTGGGGATATCAGCTCGCATTACCACGCGGTGCTGGACTACCCGGACGAAGATATTGAAGACTTTACCCTGCAGCAGTATTCCGCAACCATGCAGAATGCCGTTGCCTCTCTGCAGGCGCTGCTGGCCACCTTTGACCGCGGCAGGCTGATGAAAAACGGCATTCCAGCAGCCATTATCGGGCTGCCCAACGCAGGGAAAAGCTCCCTGCTGAATGCGTTGCTGGGTTATGAGCGTGCCATCGTTACCGATATCGCCGGAACGCCCCGCGATACGATAGAAGAAAAAATCAACCTCAACGGCATCACCCTGCGCCTGATCGACACTGCGGGCATTCACGAGACGGCGGATGTCATTGAGCAGATGGGCGTCAGCCGCAGCCTGCAGGCCGTAAAGGACGCAGCGCTCTGCATTGCC
>JAZRWD010000034.1:0-5479 GCA_045599525.1 Candidatus Limivicinus sp.
CAGGTAATTGCTGCCATCTCCGCTGTGGCAGAGCATTCCATCATTCATGCCTATGCGGCAGGCCGTCCCGATGCAAAGGACTGCAATCAGCTGTGCAGTTTTGGTACGCAGATACGGGAAAAGGCAGCAACCGAGGCCGGAAGCATCTCTGTCCCGGGAAACAAGCCGTACAAAAAAGCCGGATCGGCAATGGTTCCTAAAGCAGGTTCTGCCTGTACTGCCTGTGGTTTATGCAGTAAGAGCTGTCCTGCCGGTGCAATCGATCCTGCAAATCCCCGTGTTTCCGACAAAGCAAAATGCATTGGATGCATGCGCTGTGTCTCGATCTGCCCGGCAAAGGCTCGCAGCGTAAATCCGCTGATGACGAAAATCGCTGCTCTGGCAATTAAAAAAGCCAGCTCCTCGGTAAAGCAGAACGAGCTGTTCATCTAAGCTTTGCGTCACGCACCGGCAAAATATCGAGTTTTCGGAAGCAGATGGCTCTACGCCCTCTGCTTCTTTATTGGTTTATTCATAGCAGGAATATGTGCCATATTCTTCGCCAATATAGAAATCCGGCCGGGCATGTGCTATCATGCTTTGTGGCACAGCTGTGTCAAACGAAGGAGATGAACGGTATGGAGACCATAGCCAGAAAAGGATTGAATTCGAATCAGATCAAACTGATTGCCATACTAGCAATGACCATTGATCATGTAACATGGCTGTTTTATCCCGGTTGTCAGAAAATCTGGTGGGTAATGCTGCTGCACGTAATCGGACGCTTAACTGCTCCCATTATGTGGTTTTTCATCGCAGAAGGCTTTCACTATACCAGAAATGTAAAGAAGTATATTTTCCGACTCTTTGCGTTTGCTATTCTGTCTCACTTTGCCTATAACTTTGCCGGCGGCATTCCCTTCATTCCCACCGGCATGTTTAACATGACAAGTGTGATGTGGTCGCTTGCGTGGTCCGTCGTCCTTATGGTGATCTTTACAACGGACCGACTGCCGCAGTGGCTGAAAACCGTGCTGGTTGTTTTCATCTGCTTCCTCACCTTCCCCTCGGACTGGTCAACAATCGCGGCAATGTGCCCCGTATATTTATATCTGCACCGAGGTGATTTCAAGAAGCAGGCGCGGACAATGTTCGTTTGGACGCTCATGTATGCCATCGTTTATGTTCTTTTCATCGACAGGATCTATGGCGTTATGCAAATGTGTACGCTTCTCTCCCTGCCCATACTAAAGCAATACAACGGAGAACGCGGAAGCTGGAAAGGAATGAAGTGGTTTTTCTATTTCTACTATCCGGCTCATCTGTTTGTGATCGGAATCATCCGGGTACTGATGGGAAACGGCAGTATTTTCCCGTAATATAGGGAGGAATCGAAAATGAAACAACACAAGATCGTCATTTTTTCCGGTTTGTTCTGCATTGTGATGGCCATTCTGCTCATGTACTTGGTGGGTGGTTTCACGATGACACGCCCGGAATATAACGGCAGCCGGGAATTATCGGCAACAGAGCTTCGGCTGGATTTCACCGAAATGAACAGCAGCTTCTCGCATACAATGACATTGGCAAAGGATGACCAACTGCATTGTTCCTGGAATATTGAGCAGGGCACCGTCGACCTGCTGGTCGTCAGTGAAAGCGGCGAGAAAATCTACCAGGGCAACAAGGTAGATCATGCTGACTTTAAGCTGGTCGTTCCGTCTGATGGGGATTATACCTTCACCATCACCGGCAGCAAGGCCAAAGGCGTCATTCATTTTCAGAAGATTGACTTAGACTTCCGCTCCGATAGCAATACGGGGTATACTGATTGAACAAAGTCCCAAATCATCCGTCAGCAGCATGCCGGGGACGGTTTCCAACCTGCATGCTCGCACGGTTCATCGAGTTTTTTTCATCCGGACTAACGAAACGATGCTGGTGGAAAATACCCTTCACAAACTGTTGGTATAGGTATTTTGTTCGTTTTGATGTATTGGGCAAAAAGGACATTGCAAGGGGCTGCGGTTTTTTCAATCGCAGCCTCTTGCTTTTAACCGGATTAATCCGGATGACATACTCTGTCAATCAGCTTTCTTGCAGCGGGTCCCAGGCTGCCATCCATATACATCATTCCTATGTCCACGTAGACCACCGGATCTGTTGGTAACAGAATAACCTCTCCGGCCCAGCATTCCGGTTCCAGTCGGTTCAGAAATGACACGCCAAGGCCTGCCTCAACCATACTGTACGCACTATAGACATCGGAAGTTACATGAACAATATTCGGAGTAATATGATGCTCCTTAAGCGCAATGGCATAATCTGTCTCACTCTCCGAATAGGGTGCGATCAGTTTATCTTCCTCAAAACGCTTGAGCGGATATGATGCACTTCGCGCTAACGGATGAGAAGTGGATACACATGCGCACATCTGCGCCCGCTGAACATGTTTATACGCAAATGGCCCTTCTCTCTTTGAAGCAATCACAAAATCCAGTCGATGTTCCTGCATTGCCGTGATCAGTTCTGTGCTGTTTCCCTGGACCACACTGATTTCAATGTCAGGATAGTCTTCCTGAAAGTCGTGAATTGCCTTTGTGATCCACCGGAAATGATTCACGTAAACCACGCCAACCGATACTTTTCCGGAATGCAAGCCCTGAATAGCATGAATCGTCTCGGCTAGCTTTTCCGATACTTTTGCATATTCTCGGAATACCGGCAGCAGCGCCTGACCTTCTGATGTCATCTTTACGCCGTTCCGGTCCCGAAACAGCAATTGAAAGCCACATTCTTCTTCCAGCGCAGTAATGCTACGGGACACGCCGGAAACCGTATACCCCAGCTGATCTGCAGCTTTCGATAAAGAACCCTCGGAAAGCACGGTTAACAATACTCTGCATTTTTCTGTATCCATCCTGTTTGCCTTTCCTCGCACTAGCTTTAGTTTACATTTGCTCAACAGGCAATTGATATATTATCGTTTTACTCAATTATAATCTGCTTGTATAATAAAAGCAAATCAGAACCGACGAGGAATGCAAAATGAAATTCAATCTTACCGAACGTACTGCGAAAATACTGCTGGTCACTGTGATTGCGGCCAGAGCCACTTCATTCTGTTTCAGTAAGATGTGTCTACAGCAGCTTAGCCCGTTTTCTCTTTTAGGGTTTCGATTCACACTTGCCTTTTTGCTGCTGTGCGCTCTGTTCCTTCGGCAGATCAAAGCTACCTTTACCGTATCCGATCTTCTCAAAGGAATCCTGTTCGGCTCGATCTATTTTCTTGTTATGATCTGCGAGTACACGGGACTTCCTGCTACCAACTCATCAACCGCTTCTTTCATTGAGAACATGGCTATTGTTATCGTTCCCTTTTTGAATATCCCGCTCACCCACCGCCTCCCCACACGGAAAAATATCCTTTGCGTTCTTTTCGCCATCGTCGGCGTTGGGCTGCTGACCCTTACCTCCGATGGTTTTTCCCTTACGGTTGGCGAATTGTATCTCATCGATGCCGCCTTTTTTTACGCCACAGCAATCATCGTTACCAACAGCCTGTCCAAACACGGCAATCCATTGAACATGGGGATTTTTCAGGTGGGAACGATCGGCCTCCTTGGGTTATTCACAGCCACCATCAGCGGTTCCCTTTCCTTGCCAAACACACCGGAAGTGTATCTTTTCATTCTGATCCTTGCTGTTGTCTGCACCGGATTTGGATACACACTTCAGCCGGTCGCCCAAAGCAAATTAAGTGCGGAAACGTCCAGTCTTTTCTGTGCAGTAAATCCTCTGGTCGCCAGTTTGATTGGCATTTTCTTCATGCATGAGATCCCTTCATTGCTCAATATCGTAGGCGAATTTCTTATTATTCTTGTACTTGTATTGTCATAAGAGCCGGAGCATAACCCAGTGGGTCTCACTCATTGTAATCTGCTTCTGCCGAGCACACCGAAAAACAGAGACCCTTTCTTCGTCGAAAGAGCCTCTGTTTTCCATATTTATTGTTATTCTGTGGCTGCCCGTTCGACCGTTACTTCGGTTTCGCTGCCGCTGAGAATATCCCGAAGCCCCGGAATATCCTCGTCCACGACCCGGGCCAGTCTTGTATAAGCCCAGTTGTTGGAACCGTAAAAGATAACGATCCGGTTGCTGTTGTAGAGCATGATGTCTCCGGCCTGTGTTGTGGTCTGTACGTCATTGGAGGGCAGTGTGGTTCCCAGAGAGCAGACTTTCTCAAAACCGCCATAATTGGATGCCGACATGGTAATCGGTCCGCTCTGCAGAAGTTCTCGCAGTTCATTCGCAGAGGCATTATCCTCCAGCGTTGCCAAAAAGGAATGATCGCCAACGGTAAACTGAATCATTTCTGTTGCTTCCTGTTCTGTTTGGTATTCCGTTTCCGATGAGTCCGGCAAGGCAGCCGTCGACGGTTCCGACGTTTCCCCTGCTTCTACCTGATTTTCAGTTTCCGCAGTCATTCTTTCCTCTGTCGAAATGGTAGGAAGCACCTTCGATGCGCCGCAGCCGTTCAGGAAGAGTACAAATGCCAGCAGAAGCACCGTTAGGAATCGCTTCATTTCAGATACTCCGTAAAGAAGCTTTCTATCTTATTAAACGGAATGGCATCCTTATTGCCACCGTCATACAGGTCGGTGTGGGACGCCCCGGGAATGATCATCAGTTCCTTGTTCGCTGCATACGGATTATCCTTTACCATGTTCGCATAGGCATCCTGTCCGAAATAGAGCGAATGTGCTTTTTCTCCGTGAATCACAAGAACCGCACTGCGAATCTCATTACTGTACTTCAGAATAGGCTGATTCATAAAGGACATGCAGCCGATGGAATTCCACCCCCCATTGGAGTTGAGAGAACGGGCATGGTAGCCACGCTCCGGTCTCTTATAATAATCACTGTAGTCCTTTACGAAGAACGGTGCTTCTTCGGGAACGGGCAGTTCCATACAACCGCCACCGAGAGAATATTCGCCGGAAGCATATTCCTTTGTACGGAGTGCATTCAATGCCTGTTTCTTTGCATAGCGGGCTTCCTCGGAATCCTCGCTGTCGAAATAGCCGTTGGCGTTAATGCGGGTCATATCGTACATGGTGGAAACAACCGTGGCCTTGATCCGAGTAGCCAGTGCTGCCACATTCATTGCCATCCCGCCCCAGCCGCAGATGCCGATGATGCCGATTCGTTCTGCATCAGCCATTTCACATTTGGAAAGGAAATCCACAGCCGCCTGAAAATCCTCTGTGTTGATATCCGGGGATGCCATATATCGAGGCTGTCCACCGCTTTCACCGGTAAAGGACGGGTCAAAAGCAACGGTCAGGAACCCGCGCTCCGCCATAGTCTGGGCATACAGACCGGAGCACTGTTCCTTTACTGCGCCAAAAGGTCCGCATACGGCAATTGCCGGAAGCTTTCCCTCGGCATTCTTCGGCATATACATATCTGCTGCAAGTGTGATGCCGTAACGGTTTAC
>JAZRWD010000035.1:0-7997 GCA_045599525.1 Candidatus Limivicinus sp.
TCTGCTTCTGACCGGCGGAAATGAAAATATCCACATCTGCGCCTTCCTGGATCTGGGTCTTGAGTGTGCCGGAAGAGTCAAAGTTGAAAACAATTGTCACATCGTTGTGCTCTGCCATGTAGGCATCACCGAGCTCGGTTAGGGTTTCGGTCATGGACGAAGCGGCAAATACGATTAGTTCCACCGGATTGGCTTCCGGTTCGGGCTCTGTAGTGGGCTCAACAGGGGCGGGGGCAGCAGCTTGCTTTTCGGCAGGTGCTGCTTTGGTGGGTACCGTACTTTGGCCGCAGGCGCAAAGGGACAGCATCATGACCAATGTCAGAACAAAGGCAAGGACAGACTTCCGTTTCATTTTGTTTTTCTCCGTATGTGCCGGTGTTGAGGAAGTAGCTGCCGTTTTTGCTTAACGGCCCGTGACTCTTCTCATTTTTGTATTATAGCTCAAAGCATGCTAAATGTATGTTGTTTGAACAACTTTTTGATGATATGATAATAAAATCATAATTGAGGCGGTATCGTATGGAGAAGATCTCAGAAATATTGAGCAGAACAAAATTTTTTCGGGATATCCCGATGGAAATCATTGAAAAATATGTTGTCCCCAGAGGAACAGTGACGGAATACGAAAAGAATAGTTGCCTGTTTTCTGTGCAGGAAAGAGTTGACACGATCAAAATTGTACTGAGCGGGAAAGTGAATACCGTTTATTACTACGCAGATGGCAGTTACAGCTTAGCATCCACAATTCTGCCGTTGCGTGTTCTGGCATTGGAACTGATTGGTACAAGAACAAGAATTTCGCCTTATTACGCAACCGCTGCTGAACCCAGTGTGATCTTTTCCTTTCCCGCTGATGATCTGCTCAAGCCAAACGATATTCCGGAAGATACCAAACAATTTATGTTGAATACATTGCTGATCATGCTTTCGCATTTCCATATGCAAAAAGAAAAGCATCTGATGGTTCTTTCAAGAAACGGTTTGCGTGACCGAATCATGACATATCTTTCCCTTCATGCGCAGGAGAGGAATACTCTCAGCTTTTCTATTCCATTTTCTCGAGAGGAAATGGCGGCCTATCTGTGCGTAAACCGAAGCGCTCTTTCGCATGAACTCAGCTTGATGAGGAAAGAAGGCTGGATCGATTTCTCTAAAAACAGATTTACACTCTTAAGATATGAGGGAGAAATCGTGCATTGATAATTAAGCTTTATTGGCCGGGGGCCATCTCAGGCGGGCAACATGGATTGCATAAAGAAACTGGCCCTCGATTACGTTCTTCCCGGTAACCGAGGGTCAGCGCATATATTCCGTTTGCCGTTATTCTTTACGCTTCCTTGCTGTCCTGATTCTTATAATACTGCTTTACTCTATCGGATACCTGCGACATCATCTCATCCTGGGAAATCTGCTTGCCCTCCCGGTGCAGCATGGCAGCGGCTTCCTTCTCGGTGATCTCATCCCAGTCCCCACTTGCTCCGCCGATGGGTTCGCGGCCAAACAGTTCGCGGAACATCTCCCGGCTCTTCCGAAGGATTCGCAGGTTGCCGGAGAGCATCATCGTCGGGATGGGGAACAGGGCAGAGTAACGGAGATAGGTCAGCTCCGCGCCCATCATGAACGAGAAGTCAAGCGGCGTTTCCACGCCGATGCGCCTGACCGCCTCCAGATCCTGCGGGAACCGCTGCTCGATGCTCTGCAGTGATTGCCGGTTGATCCGCATTGCCACAAACCCGTTCACGGCCACACAGCCGGCAGCAATCAGTCCTGTACCCAGGACAAAGTCCCGCACATTCCCCTGCAGCCGGTCTGCCAGCGGCCCGACGATAAACCGACCGCACAAAAGTGCGGCCAGCACGAAGCCCGCAGTCTTCAATAAAAATGCCCGAATCCGTTCTTCTACAACTTTCATTCCGTTTTCCTCCTCTGATTTGTGTGGGTTATTATACACAGCTATTTATTCCTGTCAATGGCCTAAACCTTCCGTTTTTGCCACTTTTTGGCCGAAATTGTTCCTGTTAAATTATTGCGCTTTAGGAAATAGGACCGTTTATCTGTTTCTGTACTGAATATGCCATTTTTCCGTGAAAAACCATGCGGGAAAAAATTTTTTGTGCTTCTGCCGCAAAAAACGGGAGTAGGAAAGCGTTTGTATACAAAGCGAATGCCCCTGACCATCACTCCTCAGCAGGTTTGGTCAGGGGCGCCTATTCGGTTTGATCCGGTTTATGCGTTGGTGGATGCCGCTCCGATTACAGCCCCGGGGGATAACGGGAGGTACGAGGAATCGGCCCACTCGGCTCATACGGCAAGTGCGGAAAAACAGAGTAACCTATTGACATGGTAGGCAAATGAGAGTATGATACCAACAGAAAATGCCAAGCAAAATGATAAAACAAAAAAGCGTTATTGCGCAAGGAATAAATTGGGAAAAAGAAGACGAACAGGAGAGTTTTACGATGTTTGTATATGCAGATAATGCGGCAACAACCGCAATGAGTAAAAAGGCCATCGATGCGATGCTCCCTTACTTTGACAAAGTATACGGAAATCCGTCCAGCCTTTATCAGGTCGGTCAGGAAGCGAAGAGCGCACTCGAAGATGCCAGAGACAGAGTAGCGGCCGTTCTCGGCTGTTCGCCCAGAGAGATCTATTTCACTTCCGGCGGCAGTGAAGCAGATAATCAGGCAATCATCTCCGCCGCAAAGCTGGGTGCCAAGAAGGGGAAAAAGCATATTATTTCCACCGCTTTCGAGCATCATGCCGTTCTCCATACCCTGAAGAAGCTGGAGAAGGAAGGCTTTGAAGTCACGCTGCTGGATGTGCATAGCAGCGGCATCGTCACGGCAGCAGAGGTAGAGGCTGCCATCCGGGAAGACACCTGCCTGGTGACCATTATGTATGCCAATAATGAGATCGGCACCATTCAGCCCATCGCCGATATTGGTGCGGTGTGCAGGGCAAAGGGCGTTCTTTTCCACACAGATGCCGTACAGGCAGCGGGGCATATCGCAATCAATGTCAAAGAGCAAAATATCGACCTGCTTTCCCTTTCTGCACATAAGTTCCACGGCCCGAAGGGCAACGGTGTGCTCTATGCCGCAAAAGGCATTCTGCTGAGCAATGTGATCGAAGGCGGCGCCCAGGAGCGAGGCAAACGCGGCGGAACGGAGAACGTCGCCGGTATCGTGGGTATGGCAGCAGCACTCGAGGATGCAGCAGGCCATATCGATGAGACAAGCGCCAGACTGACGGCTTTGCGCAACCGCCTGATTGCCGGCCTGAATAAGATCCCTTACGGTGAGCTGAACGGCAGCCTGGAGAACCGGCTTCCGAGCAACGTGAATTTCTGCTTTGAAGGCATCGAGGGTGAATCGCTCCTGCTGCTTTTGGACGACAAGGGAATCTGCGCATCTTCCGGTTCGGCCTGCACCTCCGGCTCGCTGGATCCCAGCCATGTCCTTCTGGCAATCGGCAGGCCGCACGAAGTGGCACACGGTTCTCTTCGCCTGAGCCTTGGCGAGGATGCAACCGAGGAACAAATCGATTACATCATCCAGTCCGTGACGGAAGTCGTCACTTATCTGAGAAATATGTCCCCGTTCTGGAGAGATCTGGTAAGCGGAAAGAGACCGCATATATTTGCAGAGTAAATTGCAGAGAGAAAAAGGAGAAGAATATGGCCTTATACAGCGAAAAGGTTATGGATCATTTCCGTAACCCGAGAAATGTCGGCATCATCGAGGATGCAAGCGGTGTTGGTGAGGTAGGTAACCCTGTCTGCGGCGACATCATGAAGATCTATCTGAAAATTAATGACGAGCAGATCATTGAAGACGTGAAGTTTGAGACCTTCGGCTGCGGCAGCGCGATCGCCTCCAGCTCTATGGCAACCGAACTGATCAAGGGACAGTCTGTGTCAGAGGCCCTTACCCTGACGAACAAGGCCGTTACCGAGGCTCTGGATGGTCTTCCTGCCCACAAGCTGCACTGCTCTGTTCTGGCAGAAGAGGCAATCAAGACGGCGGTAAAGGATTACTACGACAGAAACGGTATTGCCTATGACCCCGCAGATTTCCCGGAAGAACATGACTGCGAGCATTGCTCCGCACATTGATTCACGAACGAATAAGAATAACGATGCCCGGAGCCGGCTTTTTCAGACCGGTTCCGGGTACTTTTTTGCCGTACCATTGTGTATTCCGTGTGCGTTATGGTATACTCGTTGTCAGTAGTTTTGCGGAACAGGGAATGCCGCAGAGCGGGAAACAAGGGAAGAGAGCAGAAGGAGAAGACGGAGATGAAGATCGAGAAATCACAGATGCTGAGCGATATCGACAGGGAGATTCAGAAGCTGCTGGAAAGGAAAATGAGGATTCAGCAGAAGGTAAGAGATGCGGTGGAAGATCCCCGTGTGGTATATCAGGGGGTGCCGGGGGCATACAGCGAGATGGCTGCCCGGAATTTCTTCGGCACAGAGGTAAAAAGCACAGGTTATCCCAATTTTGAAGACAGTTTTGTTGCCCTGAAAAACGAAACGGCAGATTATGCGGTTTTACCGATTGAAAACTCATTTACGGGAGCTATCCGCCAGGTATACGAGCTGCTGATCGAATATGAATGCTATATGGTCGGGGAAACGACTGTACCCATCGCACATTGCCTGGCCGGCATGCCGGGGGCGACCCTGGACGATATTGACAGCGTATACTCCCATGAGCAGGGCCTGTTCCAGTGCGAAAAATTCCTGGACCAATACCCGTCCTGGGAACGCGTTCCCTTCGGCGATACGGCAGGCAGTGCCAGAATGGTATCGGAGACCGGCGATATTCATAAAGCGGCGATCTGCTCTACGCGTGCAGCCGAGCTGTATGGGCTGGAGATCTTACAGGAAGCCATCCAGACAAAGGAAAAAAACACAACAAGATTTGTAGTCGTTTCGCCCAGAATGGAGCTGCGGGAGGGCCGCAATAAGCTCTGCCTGGCCTTCGCCGTAAAACATGACGAGGATTCGCTGCACAGAGCGTTGTCCATCTTCGCCAACCATCAGATCAAGCTGGTGCATGTGGAATCCCGTCCGGTCCTTGAACGGAACTGGGAATACATGTACTTCCTGGAGCTGATGGGCAACCTTACGGATCCGGGAATGGAAGAGATCATGCTTTCGGTAAGGGATGTCACATCGGACATGCGCCTGTTTGGCAATTACGTCAGTAACCTGTAAAGGGACAGGCACGCGGCGCAGCACGCCCAAGGACGCGGGAAACCGGTGCTGCCTGCCGAAAAAGGTGCCGGTGGCCGAAAAAGCGAAAGAAAAAAGAACACAGAAAAGAACAGAACAGAACACACGCGGGAAGCGCTCCCGCGTGTGTTCTGCAGTTTACGGCAATATAGGATGACCGGAGAAGAATGCTCAGAGCTTTTTCCAGCTGCCGGACAGATAATACACACTGCCGATGAGAAACGGACAGAAGCCGGCAATTGCGTCACCATACCAGAAACCGACCGGCCCGAGCTGACACCGGAACCCGAGAAGGTAGGCGATGCCGATGCGTGCAAGCATGCCGTCCAACAGGGCGACGAGAAGGTTCAGACGGGAATTGCCGGACCCGTTGATGATGGAGAATCCAAAGCAGCGCGAGGCACAGCCCAGATAATTCAGGCAGACCGGCCCGACGATGATCAGGGCCCCCGTTACGACTGCACTGTCGGAGGTGAAAAAGGCAAAGATGGTCTCCGGGTACAGAAGAACGGCGGCGGAGCCGAGCAGGCAGAGACACAGTGAACCGAGGAAGGCCCAGTGCATAGTTGCAGAGACACGGCTGTATTTCTGTGCGCCGAGATTCTGCCCGACCATCGAAGCGGAAGCAGTGGTGACCGAATGCGAAAGAATACCGATCATCATGTTCAGCTTGCTCAGGATGCCGGCAATTGCGGAATAGACCACACCGAAGGAATTGACCCAGGCGGCGACCACGGTCTGCGAAATGGAAACGGCAGCGGACTGTAGCGCCATGGGGATGCCAAGGGCAACGATGCGGGTCATGACCTTCCGGTCGGGCAGGAAGCTGCGCAGGCGGAAGTCAAAACCGAAACTTTCCTTATTCCGGTAAAGATAGACCAGTGCAAACAGAAAACTGAACCCCTGACCGATCACTGTGGCCAGAGCGGCCCCCATGACCTCCCAGCCCAGGTAAGCCACAAAGAGAATGTCCAGGACGGTGTTGATCACCGCAGCGAGGGCAACAAAAATGAAGGGCCGTTTCGCATCGCCCATGCCGCGCAGGATCGCGCTGACGATGTTATACCCGTAGATGAAGACCAAACCGGCGATACAGGTCACCGTGTAATCCATCGTGTACCGGTAGGCCTCTGCCGGGGTGTTCACCAGGTGCAGGATGGTGTCGCGTATGGCGTAGCAGAACACGGAAATCAGCAGAGAAAGCACCAGAAGCAGGGTAAACATGGTGCCGATGGTCTTGCGGACCTCGTCCGTTCTCCCGCGCCCGATACACTGGGCGATAATGACCTGGCCGGCACTGGAAAAGCCCATGGCAACAAAGGTCAGGATATGCAGAATATTACCGCCTGTGGAAACGGCAGACATGCCCGCCCCGCCAAGCACCTGGCCGACGATGATCATGTCCACAATATTGTAAATGGCCTGAAGGGCGTTGGACACAAACAGGGGAGCGGCAAACGCAAACAGCAGTTTCGGTATGCTGCCGGTGGTCATGTCCTTGACCATAGTATTGGTATTACTCACGAATGAAACCTCCGATGATGAGTCTGCCAACTCATGCTCTGCGGCGCAGGAGAGTGAGACAGTCCTTCAGCGAGAAATTGAGCAGGGACAGGGGACGGGCCCAGCGGAGCCCGCTTTGCTGCGCAAGAAAGCGCTTCAGCTCTTCGGCGGACGGGCTGCCGGTCTGTGCGTCCAGCACGGAGGCAGCAGGGAACATATAGCCGGTGGCCTTGCCCGTGAACAGGTACAGGTACTGCTCATCGGCAATCAGGCAGTAGAGCGAGGAATAAGGAACGGCGGGACGGCCCTCACCGTCGGTGAAGGTCTCTTCCATGAAGGTATAGCGCAGTGTGGAGTAGCGGCCCTGCATGGCCTCAGCGACCCGTTCGGCAATGCTCTCTGCCCGGTTGTTCAGGTTCGTGAGCAGAAGGCAGCCCACAAGCAGGGCGGCAATGCCGGGAAGGGAGGACCGGGCCAGCTGCGAGACCCCAAACAGGATCAGCAGGATGGAAACAAGGAAGAAGCCGAGCTTACGGGTAAACTCAAAGGTGCCGTACTGGACGCGGGTAAAGCGCTGGACGGTTTCCTTGCTGTGGACGATCTGTGCGGAATATCTGGTCATGGCGGGCCTCCGTAAGGGCAGGAATGGGGGAAAGGGGTACGGGATGATTATGCTGACAGCATTGTACTCCCGTGGCTCGGTTTTGGCAAGAAAAGGCCGAAAAGACCGGAGAAGAATGGCGTGGCAGGCCTCGACAAAGTATTGACAGAATAAACAAAAACAACTGGCGAAAATTGTAAATAATGCCCACGTACAGAATGGTGTACAAAAATGCAATTCTGGTGTAAAATAAACATGGTTTTTTACGGCCGCAAAAATAAAAAAAGGAGAAAAAACATGAAAAAGATCCTTGCACTTGCCCTCGCACTCGTCATGATCTTTGCTCTGGCTTCCACCGCCTCCGCAGCAAAGACCTATGAGCTCAAGCTCTCCACCACTCAGAACGAAAACTCCATGATCTACGCCGGCATGAAGGCCGCCGCAGACAAGATCTACGAAGACACCAACGGTGCCGTCAAGGTCACCATCTATCCCTCCAGCCAGCTCGGTGCAGAGGAAGATATGATCGACCAGGCTCTGCAGGGCATGAACATTGCCGTTCTGACCGACGCAGGCCGTCTTTCCAGCTACGTTCCCGACATGGGCATCATGAACATGGCTTACTTCGTCAACAACTATGACGACGGCTGC
>JAZRWD010000036.1:0-12419 GCA_045599525.1 Candidatus Limivicinus sp.
CCAGCACCTTTTCGGCAGTGCCGGGGTCAAGGGCTGCTGTGTGCTCATCCAGGAGAAGAAGCTTCGGTGGGACGATGGTAGCCATAACCAGAGTCAACGCCTGCCGTTGGCCACCGGAAAGCAGGCCAACCGGATGACTCATGCGGTCCTCTAACCCCATGCCCAACTGGGCAACATAGTCACGGAAACGGGCCTTTTCTTTACGGTTTACGCTGCTCATCCAGCCTCCGCCGCCAGCGGCGAGAGCCAGGTTCTCTTCAACGGTCATGCCCGGGGCTGTACCGCGCATGGGGTCCTGGAAAAGGCAACCGATAGTCTTGGACCGCTTGTGAGCGGGCTCAAAGGTTATATCCCTTCCATCCAGAAGGATGCGTCCGGTGTCGGTCAGCCAGGCACCGCAGATGGCGTTGAAAAGGGTTGATTTGCCGGCGCCGTTGGCACCGATGATGGTGACAAAATCGCCTTTTTCAATGTGCAGTGTCAGGTCATCCATGGCCTTTTTTTCATCAGGGGTTCCAGGATTGAAGGTTTTGGACAGATGCTCCAGCTTAAGCATTTCACATACCTCCATTCGCACGGCTGTGTGTCAGACGGCGTTTGATATTCGGCCATTGCTGGCGAAGATAGGGAGCCGAAATCGCAAGAATGACGATAATTGAGGAGACCAGCTTGAGCATGTACGCCGGCATATTAAAACGAAGTGCGACGGTGTACACCAGTCGGAAAATAAAAGCACCGAGGACCATGCCCAAAGCACGCTTCAGGATGCTTCCGCGTCCAAGGATGGTGTTGCCAATCAGCAGGCTGGCAAGGGCAACTGTGACCATGCCCTGACCGATGTCGATGCTGACAGATTTCTGGCTTTGGGCCAGCAGGCAACCGGACAGTGCGGTAAAGGAGTTAGCCACACAGAGACCGACGATTGTGGTGAAGCGGGGATCAATGGAGGAAGACTTTACCATGTCGGGATTGTTGCCGGTAGCACGGATGGCAAGACCAAGACGGGTGCGCATGAACCACACAAGAAAAACGACGACGAGGACCACGGCAAACCCGGAGACAATCAGCTTATATTGCCCGGAAAATGCTGTTCCCTTCAGCAGGTTTTTCATCATGGAGAAGACCGTGGTGGTCTTGTTCATGTTCAGCAGGGAAGAACCACCCATGATGGCAATATTCACGGAGTAAAGACCGGTGTTGACAATGATACCGGCAAGGAGGCTGTCAATCCCCATACGGGTCTGGAGAACAGCAGTGACAAAGCCGGAGAGTACACCGGCTGCCATCGCTGCGGGCAGAGACAGAAATGGGTGGCCTGCAATTGCGACGACCGCACCGACTGCTGCGCCAAGCGTAAAGCAGCCATCGGTGGACAGGTCGCAGACGTTTAACATGGAATAGCTCAAAAACAAGGCCAGTACGGTCAGGGAACAGGTCAGCCCCAACTCAAGGGCTGTCTGGCCAAGGCCAAGGGCAGTAGATAAAGTCAAAGTGCTTACCTCTGTTTTCTACAGTGTCTGTCAGGTTTCAAAACGCCCCCTTTTTTGAAGGGGGCGCATTACGAACGATTCTATAGGGAGATACTGTCCCGGCAGAGCAAGAACGATTGCAGTGACGGGATATGTGCTATTTCCGCTTATGCAGCGATATCGTCAAAGCTCTCCGCGGTAACGATGCTCTGGACCTTGGTGCAGAAGGGACCAAAGGCCTCGACGATGGCGTCATAGTCCAGACCCAGCTCTTCGCAGATCTCAGTGTTCACGGTAGCAGTGCCGTTGTCAAAGGTCTTGACAGCCAGTTCAGCGGGGGATGTGCCATTGACCAGAATTTCGGCGACCATATTTGCGGTCTCAACGCCGAGGTTTGCATAATCGACGCCGTAGCCGAGGAATGCGCCGTTCAGCGCAAAGGAGTCAGCACCGGTGTAGTGGGGGATACCGGCCTCAGCGAGAATCTCATAGATGGAGAGTTCGGCAGCCATGATGGTATTGTCGGACGGGGTGAAAACTGCATCCACGCCATCGGCAACCATGGCCTCAGCAGCGAGGATTACTTCGGAGGTGTTGGTGCCGTTGTGCTCAACATAAGCAATGCCCTTGGCATCAAGGTAAGCCTTTGCATCCTTAATGGCGGCTGTGGAGCTGTCCTGACCGGCGTCATACAACAGGCCGATGGTGGCGGCTTCGGGATCGGCAGCGAAGATGAGGTTCATTACAGCGTTGGTGTCCAGGTAGTCGGAGGTACCGGTGACATTGGCACCCGGTGCGTCCAGGGAATCAACCAGGCCGGCGCCCAGAGGATCGGAAACAGCAGCAAAGACAACAGGAATCTGGTTATCCTCAGTAGCAGCCTGCATGCTCATAGCAACGGGAGTGGCAACACCGACCATCAGGTCGACCTGGTCGGCGATAAAATTGGCAATGATCTGCTCAAGAACAGCAGAATCAGCATTGCAGTTTTCGTAGCTGATTTCGAAAGTAACGCCCAGTTCTTCGCCAAGTGTCTCAAGCTGTGCTTCCACGTTTGCTACGATTTGGTTCAGGGATGCGTCATCGACATAGTTGCAAATGCCGACTTTGTAAACGGTTCCGTTGTCAGCGGAGGCTGTGCATGCCAGGCAGAATACCATAACCATTGCCAGCACGAGTGCGAGAGTTTTTTTCATGATGTTTCCCTTCCGGGCCTTTGGCCCACATAAAATAGAATGAGTTTGCGGTGGCGATGGCGGGGCTGTTTGCCTGCAGCCGGGTTTAGAGAGATAAAAAAAGAACCCCTGCCCCAGCAATGGGACAAGAGCCATACTCCTGCGATACCACCCAAATTGACGCCGTTTGTGCGACGCCCGCTCGCTTACGCGTACCATCATACGCGTCCCGATGGATAACGGGTGGGAACCCGTCGACATCTACTCAGGCAAAACACCCTTTCAAGCCGCCCTCCGGAGACCATTCAGCCCGTTCCACACGACTGCGATTACACCATCCGCAGCTCTCTGAACGCAGGTTATACGGGATTACTATTCTCCGTCACTGGTTTTTTCTATTTGGAATGGCTGTAGTATATGCTCCCTTGCCCGACCTGTCAAGACTTTGTTGTAGTAAATGGCTGCAGATATTGGCAGAAACAACCGGAACACCGGCAAACGGAAAAACTCCGGCTTCCGGTGTCCCAATTGCTTATCGATTATTTCGCTCGCATACAGTCCGTTCGGATTGCTCAGCTCTTGTTTTGCGGTGGTGCCATCAGCGAACCGCACTCAATGCAGAATTTCGGGGGATGGGCAGGGTCCGGCGGGGCCCAGCCGCAGGAGGCACAGAAGTAGATCATCGGGACCTCTTCCTCGTGGGCGGGGGCTTCATGGGGCCGTGCGGCGCCGCAGTCAGCACAGAAACGGCTGCTGTTTTCTGCACCACATTCCGGACAGAGCCAGAGCGTGGGGACAGCGCTGTGTGAGGCTCTGCTGTCGGGCTTGCCGGTTGCCGTCCCATTTCTCTGGCCGGGGGCGGCAGGGGTTCGGCCGGTTCGCTCATTTCGCGTGTTTGCTGCCCGTCGTGATGCGTCAACAGCTGCCTTTCGGTCAGCCATTGCCTCCCTTGCATTTCCTGCAGCGTCCACCAGACGCTGGAGAGGCTTTCCGCGGCTCGAGGCTTCCGCTTCATATTCCTCGTCATCGTCCTCGTCGTCGAAAGCATCTTCGTATTCGTAATCTTCTTCCTCGTCACGTTTTGCGTCACGACGCATCAGAAAAATGAGGACTGCGGCGGCAACGCAGAGAAGCATGATGGCGGCCAGCAGGAAGACCTGAAGCAGTGAGCTGCTTTTCTTCACCGGCATCGGCTGAGGAGACGGTGTAGGTTGGGGTGTTGGGGTGATGTTCTGCCCGTTCGCCTGCCCAGCGTTGGGATCGGTGGTGGGCAGCGGCGTAGGGGTCACCGCAGGGGCTGCAGCGGCATAGGTTACTGAGGCCACAGCGGTCGTTACCGGCGTGCTGGATACATTGTTCTTAGTACTGGTCACAGAGGCATAGTAATATACAGTACCCTCCGTCTGGGGTGGCGTGTAGGATGCGTTGGTTGCGCCAGCAATCAGTTGGCCTCCGGTGGCGGAATTGGTTGTATTCCTGTACCATTGGTATTGGAGTGTGCCCCGGTTCGGGTCTGTGGCGTTTACAGACAGGGTGGCAGCTGTGCCTATGGTCTGGGTCAGGGAGGCCGGCTGGGTGTTGATTACCGGGACTTCCAGTTTCGTCTGCTTTACCGTTAGCAGGCAGGAGCGTTCAGCCGTGAAGGCGGTTGTTGTTTTATCTATACTCCAGAACTTGGTTTGAATGTAGTAGCCATTCATCTCCAGGGGAATGTTTTTCAGCGAGAGCCATTCACGCCCGGTCTCATCCTGATAAATATAGACCTGAACGCCGCGGAATTTGGACTCGATTTCGGCTTTGCCGCGCCAGCAGGCAGAACCGTCTGCGCTTACAATGCGCCACTCCACATCAGAATATGCTTCAGCGGTAGAAATGAAGGAAGCGCTGCCGCCAACTTCAACTGTCTCACTGCTCGGGCTTTTGGTAACGGTCAGTACCTTGGGGGCGGCAATAACATTTACATTCAGGGTGACGTTGCAGGGGGCACCTTCTGTCTGGCAACTGAATTCGACGGTGAAATACCCGCTTTCTGTGGGTGTGCCGTAAACGGTAAAATAGGTGTCATACTGGCGGTAGCTCATACCCTGCGGCAGACGGCCTCCGGTCACAGTGCTGCTCTGAATGTAGTTGTTCACATTGACGACAGTAGTCTCGGGGACGTTGATGCCTTCGGTAGCCGTGAAGGAACCGGTATACTGGGTCGAAACAGAGCCGAGAATGGTGAAATCCAGGGAGAGCGGGCCGCCGGCGTTGCTGCAGTATACCTCGGCAGTGGTGTAATAATAGCCGGCAGCAGAGGGAGTACCGGTAATATAGATCCCGTTCATATCGCCGATGATGGTACAACCGGGGACGGCATTGGGGTTACTAACGACGGCAGGCTGAAGCACACTTCCGTCGAGATAGCTCGGGCTCCAGACATAGCTCTGTCCGTAATAGATTCCCTGGGTAAGCTCTGCATACTCTGCGGAGGCCGACAGGCAGAAAAGGGAAAGAAGTAACGCAACAGCGAGCAGGACCCTGGAGAACTGTTTTGTGTGTAAGTTTGTCATGGTTTTACGCTCCTCGCATGGGTAGTCACCGATAGTATACACTATCTAATGAGAAATTGCAATTCTGTGTCAAAAAATGTCGAAAAAGAAAATGACAGACGCCGAATCGGCTGCCAAAGAGAATTTGGGAAAAATGCCAAAGACATAAAAATGGACGGCGCAATTTACAAGCATTTTGCACAGAAATGACAGCAGAGAAAAAATAAACAAGTGTTTACATACGAAAATGACTTGAAAAGCCGGTTTTTGCCATGGTATTATTGAAATAATGTAAAGACGGAAGTGCGAAAAAACAGCCGTCGAATGGAATACAAATAAAAAGAGATGAATAATAAAAATGTTTCCGCAGTAAACACGCGTAGCGTTCTGATCTGTGGAAAACAAGAGAGGAGATTCCGTTGAGCAGATTATTTATCGATTCATCAACCAAGGTGAAAACCACTACGGACCTTTTGCTGCGGGACTTCACGCGGCGCATTGCGTCCAACCCGCCGGGAGTATGTCCGGTCGAAATGCAGCTGGCCTTTCTGAAGGTCTGCCATGCACAGACCTGTGGCAAATGTGTACCATGTCGCATCGGTCTCGGCCAGGTCGCTGCGAAGCTGAACGATGTTCTGGAAGGCAAGGGGACGGAAGAGACCCTGGCGCAGATCAGAATCATGTCGGAAAATATTATGGCCTCGGCGGACTGTGCCATCGGCTTTGAAGCTGCCCGCATGGTCCTCAACGGGCTGGAGGGCTATAAGGAAGACTATCTTTCCCATGTCCGTGAACATAAGTGCATCGGTGCCTTCGAGCAGCCTATTCCCTGTGTGACGCTGTGCCCTGCCAGCGTGGACGTACCAGGCTATATCGCTCTGGCTGCTGCCGGCCGCTATGATGACGCAGTGCAGCTTATCCGCAAGGACAATCCGTTCCCCACGGCCTGCGCACTCATCTGTGAGCATCCCTGCGAAAAGCGTTGCCGCCGCAATATGGTGGATGACGCGGTCAATATCCGTGGTCTGAAGCGTTTTGTGGTCGACCATTCAGATCAGGAGAAGGCTTCTGTGCCTGCCTGCTGTGCCTCTACCGGCAAGCGTGTTGCTGTGGTCGGCAGCGGTCCCAGCGGCATGACTGCGGCATACTTTCTACAGCTGATGGGCCATCAGGTCACCATTTACGAAGAGAAGAATCTGCTTGGAGGTATGCTCCGCTACGGCATTCCCAATTACCGTTTCCCACGCAACCGCCTGGATCAGGATATTAATGCAATCCTGAGCACCGGTGTGCAGGTGGTGAACAACTGCAGGGTCGGTACCGAAGAAATGAAACAGCTCTGCGCAGACTATGATGCTGTTTATGTGGCCATCGGTGCCCACGCCGGCAAAACACTCGGCCTTCCCGGGGAAGAGTGCCCCAATGTTGTTTCTGCCGTGGATATGCTCCGCAGGATCGGTGATGAGGAATACCCGGACTATACGGATAAAGACATCCTGGTCATTGGCGGCGGTAACGTAGCTATCGATTGTGCACGCACGGCTATTCGCTGCAATGCAAAGTCTGTTGGCATTGTCTACCGACGCCGTCAGGACGATATGACCGCCCTGCCCTCGGAAATTGAAAGCGCTATTGCCGAAGGCGTTGAACTGCTGACACTGATGAACCCCATACGGATCGAGAAGGATGCTTCGGGCAATGCTACTGCCGTCTGGGTACAGCCCCAGGTGATTGGTAGCGTAAAAAACGGCCGGCCTGCTCCTCACGATGCCAAGGTTCCCCCCATGGCGATTGACTGTGACGAAATACTTGTGGCTGTCGGTCAGGATATCGTCTCCCAGCCCTTTGCCGATGCCGGCCTGCCGGTGAAGCGCAGCCGCATCGTCGCCAGTGACGACGGCCAGGTGAAGATGGATAAGGTCTTTGCCGGCGGTGAATGTGTTCTTGGTCCTGCGACGGTTATCCGTGCCATTGAAATGGGTAAGGTCGCTGCGGCGAACATCGATGAATATCTGGGCTACCACCATCCCATTACCTGTGATATTGATATTCCTGAGCCCCTGCTCAACGACAAGAGCCCAAGCGGTCGTGTCAACCTGCGTGAGAAGGAAGCCTGGGCACGCAAGACGAACTTTGAAGGTGTCGAGCTGCCCATGAGCTACGAAGAGGCCATGCAGGAGGCCGCACGTTGTCTGCGCTGCGACCGCCATGGCTGCGGTACCCTGAGAGGAGGTAGAGAAGACAGATGGTAAACCTGATGATCAACAACAAGCCGGTCTCCGTTCCTGATGGCAGCACCATCCTGGAAGCTGCACGCATTGCCGGCATCAATATCCCGACCCTCTGCTATCTGAAGGAAATCAACGAAATCGGTGCCTGTCGTGTCTGTCTGGTGGAGCTGGTCGGTAAGTCTGCATTGGTAGCTTCCTGCAATACCAAGGTCGAGGAAGGAATGGTGGTCCTTACCAACAGCCGTAAGGTCCAGCTTGCCCGTAAGATGAACGTGGAGTTTATCCTCTCCCGTCACAACACCAACTGCACCTCCTGTGTGCGAAGCGGAAACTGCTCCCTGCAGAAGCTGGCTAACACACTCAATATCGGAAAGCTCCCGTTTAAGCGGGAATATGAGGTCCGTCCATGGGAGCGTTCCTTCCCCCTCATCCGAAACAACAGCAAGTGCATCCAGTGTATGCGCTGTGTTCAAATCTGCGATAAGGTGCAGAGTCTCGGCATCTGGGACATTGTTAACACCGGTGCCCGTACCGGCGTGGACGTGGCAGGCGGCAAAAACATTCGTGAGACAGACTGTGCTTTGTGCGGCCAGTGCATCACGCATTGTCCTGTCGGTGCCCTGCATGAGCGCGATGATGTCGAGCGTCTCCGCGACGCCATCGCCGACCCGGAAAAAATCGTCATCGTCCAGGTTGCGCCTGCCGTGCGAACTGCATGGGCAGAGAACCTGAAGCTTCCCCCTAAAATGGCAACAGAGCGCCGTATGGTCGCAGCCATCCGTTCCCTGGGTGTAGACTATGTCTTTGATACAAACTTTGCGGCAGACCTTACCATTATGGAAGAAGGTACGGAATTCATCGAACGTATGACCCATGCGGATGAGTATCAATGGCCGATGTTCACATCCTGCTGCCCAGGCTGGGTGCGATTCCTCAAGAGCCAGTACCCGGATATGGTCGGAAACCTGTCCACCGCCAAGTCTCCTCAGCAGATGTTCGGTGCCGTAGCCAAGACCTACTATGCCCAGTTGCTGGATGTGGACCCGTCCCGCATTTTCTGTGTGTCCATTATGCCCTGTGTATCCAAAAAACAGGAGTGCGACCTGCCCACAATGAACAGTGCCGGTGCCGGACAGGACGTGGATCTCTCACTCACCACCCGTGAGCTGGCCCGTGCTATCCGCCAGGATATGTATGATCTGGAAACCTTGCCGGAGGCAGACTTTGACCAGCCCCTGGGCATGGGTTCCGGTGCTGGCGTTATCTTCGGCACCACCGGTGGTGTCATGGAGGCTGCCCTACGTACAGCTTTCTATAAACTGGAGGGCCACAACCCCGAACCCGATGCTTTCCGCGTAGTCCGCGGAAACCAGGGCTTTAAGGAGGCTGAGGTGGAGATTGCCGGCATAAAGATTAAAGCCGCAGTCGTCAACGGCCTGGGTGAGGCTCGCAAGCTAATCGAGATGGTCCGCAATGGTGAGGCAAACTATCACTTTGTGGAAGTTATGGCTTGCCCAAGCGGCTGCGTAGGCGGCGGCGGACAGCCGATTCATGACGGTGAAGAGCTGGGTGAAAAGCGTGCCCATAAGCTCTACGCACTGGACCGCAACAATGTTATGCGTTTCAGCCATGAGAACCTGGCCGTCATTGATGCCTATACCCGCTTCTTTGAAAAGCCGCTGTCCCATAAGTCCCATGAACTCCTCCATACTGACCATACGGCCTGGAAGATGCCGGGAGAGAAGTAAGAAAAAACGATTCCTTTACCCAATTCGGATAACCAAAGAAGCACGTACGGGCAGCCGTACGTGCTTCTTTTTGAGGTTGAAGGTTTCTTCGGGTGAGCTTACGCCTCCCGGCGTTTGGTGACCTGCCGTATCCCGAACAGAATCATCAGCGCGCCGAAGAGCATCAGCCCGGTCATCGGTTCACGCAGAAAAACGACACCGCCAAACATTGAACAGACCGTGGAGACCGTGCCGACAACGGACAATTCCACAACTGTCAGTTCCTGAGCAGCGTAGTTTACCAGCAGGTTTGAGACAATGGAACAAAACACACTGAGTGTGAGCATTGGCAGCAGAAAATGGAGGTCATGCAGTGGTTGTACAAAGGCGTGCAGGTCGCCACGTACCTGGAACAGTGCGGCAACAGTAAACACGACCATACATGAGAACAGAATTACGTAGGTCCTGTCCCAGGAAGAGTAGTTCTTTGAGGCGCTGCGGTTGATCGTACGGTAGGAGGCATAGCCCAGCAGGGCTCCTCCCAAAAACAGCAGGCCAACCGGCTGCACGACGCCGATTTCACTTCCACTGAGGGTGATGAGGATGACTCCTGCAATGCACACCAGACTGTAAACGATCTGTCGCTTTGTCGGGTATTCCCGCAGAAATATCGCGGCAAAGCCCAAGGCTACAACCGGCACCACCGCAAGTGCAATACCGCAGAAGGTGGCGTTCGTATAAAGCAGACCGTAACTTTCCAGGTAGAAGCAGGCCGGCTCGGCAACCGCCAGAATTCCGAGCAGAAGCAATGGTCTGCCCTTGAGGTTCAGGCGCTTTCCGGTGCAGACCATCAAAATATTCAGAAGCAAAAAAGCGGTGATAAAGCGAAGTGACAGCAGAATTTCGGGGGAAGAGACCTTCAGTGCTGTGCGGGTAAACAGGTAGCTCAGCCCCCAAAAAATATTTCCGATTCCCGCAGCCAGAAACGGCAGGGATTTCTTGTTTATACCGGAACGGGCCATTACGATCCTCCTTCTTTCTTAAGCAACAGGGCAACGAAGGAATTGTATCATAAAAACCGGGCAGGTAAAGACCCAATGTCATTAAGTTAAGATGACGCATCCCCCCTACTATATTTTTTTATAGCAGGGGGCCTTTTTTTATTACAAAATACTTGACAAGCGACCCAATGTGTGCGGCCGCATTCGCTACCTTATCAGTCCGCGAATGCGGCCCTTTAAGCGAGGAAGTGTATTCTTTCTTCCCACGGAGGTCACATGAAAAAAATAAACTCTGTTCGCAAAGCATTTGATAATGCTATCCATTCTGTCTGCTCAGACCCGTCTGCTTACGCCAGATCCCCTCAGAAGGACTTTACACGAAACAGAAAACTGCCCTTGGAATCGCTTGTCCGTTTCATACTGTCAGCGCATTCTGAGTCTCTCCCCAAGGAACTGCTGAAGGTTTTTAAGCATGACGTCAAAACCCCGTCTGTTTCAGCTTTTGTCCAGCAAAGGAATAAACTCAGACCGGAAATATTCGAAGATCTGCTGAAGCTGTTCAACCGATCCTTTTCGTATGATTCTTTATACAAAGGATACCGGCTTCTTGCTGCTGACGGCAGCGACATCCACTATCCGACAAACTGCCATGATACGGAAAACTATTTCCCCGTTGCCAATGGCAAAGGGTATAATCTCATGCATCTGAATGCTCTCTACGACATCGGATCAGGCATCTATACAGATGCAGTCATTCAGATGAGAAGAGCTGAGCACGAGAGAGAAGCCGTCATCCGCATGATCGACCGTTCCGATATTTCCAATGCTGTAGTTATGATGGACAGGGGCTATGAATCTTACAATGTGATGGCTCACATCATCGAAAAAGGATGGGCTTTTGTACTTCGTGTGAAGACCGATACAAAAGGAGGCATAGTATCACCTTTTAAACTGCCCAAAGAGTCACTGGACAGGCATGTTACACTCTCCCTTACAAGGAAACAGAGCAATAAGACCAAAGAGCTGCTGAAAGACAAAGAGCATTACCGATTGCTTATAAAAAACTCTGTTTTTGATTTCCTGCCCGAAGGTGAGGAATACAGTTCCCCTGCCAGCTTCTACGAGATATCTTTCAGAATAGTGAGGTTCCCGATATCTGAAGATACCTATGAAACTATCCTTACGAATCTGCCCGAGGACAGTTTTCCACCGGAAGAGATCAAAAGGCTGTACTCCATGAGATGGGGAATCGAAACTTCCTTCAGGAATCTGAAGTATACGATGGGAATGCTGGCATTTCATACGAGAAAAGCAGAACATGTTAAGCAGGAGATCCTGGCGCATATGGCAGTGTACAACTTCTGCATGATGATTCTGTCGATGATCAAAATAGAAAAGTGCTCGAAAAAGGGATACAGATATAAAGCAAATCTCAGTATTGCGGTCCATCTGTGCAGGATATATATGGCAGGTGACATATCACCGCAGAAACTAAAAGAGCTGATCAAGAAGAATGTTCTCCCGGTTCGAGATCTCAGAAAAGAACCACGGAAGACAACTTCAAAATCAGCCATAAACTTCGTTTATAGGTTACCATAAAACGAAGCAGATGTCCATAGCTTATTTTAAAAGACGGAATGATACCGTCTTTATTGGCATGTCTGAAAACAGAGATGATACAAAAGAAAAGACGGAACTTGCAATTATTTCAATCGAAAGTTCCGTCTTCATTATTTCTAAGTTATTAACTTAATGACATTGGGTCCTGGACCGGGCATTCAGTCTATTCGGCGTAATTGTTTTTCAGATAATCGAATTCCGGGATCACTCCGCTCTGGATGATCTGCACGGCTCTTTCATAGTACTGGTTGCGGATGATGTACGGTATCTCGAAAAGCGTGCCTGTCACAAGGACGGAATGCTTGAGATAATCGTCCAGATCCATTCTTGACGTATCACGGTAGTAGTACTTTGCCAGTGCGGAAGCCGCTCCCTGGGACATGATCACTCTCGGACGTATGTCGTCAAGAGTCATGTTGATGTTGAACTGACGGATGATCTCGATATAGATGGAGTCATGGCTGTGACTGCCCTCTCCGTTGTCCTTTTCGTTTTCGGAGGCCTTCTTGGAGGCAAATGCGTCATCTGAGATCTGTCTGAGCTGCGGCTGTACGGTGAAAGCTTTTCTTACCATATAAAGCGTGATCAGATAAGTAAGAAACGGATCCGAATCGGTATGCTTCTTGGAATAATTGTAGATCCTCATAAAGTCCTGGTAAATGATG
>JAZRWD010000037.1:0-3864 GCA_045599525.1 Candidatus Limivicinus sp.
CATGATGGTGTAATCCTTGACTTCTTCGCCGTTGAGTTCGCGTGCTACGCGGCGGGCGAAGGTGCAGGTGCGGCCATGGGCATAGCCGGTGACCAGGTTGGGATAGCTGTGTGCGAAGAAGCAGCCGGAGCTGTCGCCGATGACATACAGGCCTTCGAACGGCTCGAAGTTCTCGTCGATGGGCTGGCTGTGGGTGTTGGTACGGATGCCGTCGAGCGTGCTCAGCGCGAAGGAGGTGTTCTTTACAGCATAGTAAGGAGCAGTCTTCAGGGCGATCATGCGGTATGCGTCCTTGTAGAAGTCTTCGTCATCGCCCTTGTCGCACAGCTCGTTATAGCGGTTTACGGTTGCCACGAAGGTGTCAACGGGGAGACCCATCTTCTCGGCCAGCTCTTCGAGAGTGTCTGCCTTGGTGACCAGACCCTGGTCGACCCAGCCTGCGATGGACTTGTCCATCTCGGCTTCAAACTGATCTTCGGTGTAGCTGTACATGCCGTCGTTGGGAGCGCCGTTGGGGAAGGGATATACACGGGAGCAGCCGACGGTCTCAAACTGGGTGATGTTCTGCCAGTAGTTTGCGTCCATGATGGAAACGCAGAGGTTTTCGGTCTGCTGTGCGCATGCATGCGGTGCATAGTCATACAGGCCGGACTCGTTGAAGAAACGTTCGCCCTTCAGGTTGACCTTGAGCCAGGGCTGAGAGCCGATGCGGAACATGGTCATTGCGGTCCAGTTGTCGGAAGTCTCGTTGGGCAGGAGAGCCATGCGGTCGAAGAGCATGGTGCTGTGTGCGCTGTCCATGGTTGCGCCCATCCAGAGGCAGGCCTTGATGCCGTCGCCGTAAACGGTGGAACCCAGCTGCATGCCGTACAGGCATCTGGTTTCGGGCTGCAGAGCGTGCATCATTTCCTCGTTGTTCTGATAGCCGCCTGCGGCAAGAACGATACCCTTTTCGCCGACGAAGCGGATGTAATCGCCGGTATCCTTATCCTGAGCGATGGCTGCGGTGACCTTCTTGCCCTCATGCTCGAACTTGATGAACTTGGTGTTGAAGCGGAATTCGCCGCCCTGGTCCAGAATGTACTGCTTGAAGATGCTCTTGCCGTCGTTGAACTCAGAGGTATCGAAGTGGCCGCTGTGGCCGGTGGGGAACTTGGGGATGGTGGTCAGACCGACCTGAGGCTCATAGCCGCCCTCGTGCAGAAGGACTGCGCCGTACTTCTCGAGAATGCTGCCGACCCAGTTGATGGCATCAGCGGATTCTTCTGCCCAGATCTTGGGAAGACGCTGGTCAAAGCGGCCGGAGTTCTGCATGACATGGTAGTTCATGAGTGCGCGCTTATCTACCACGGTGCCCTGCTCAAGCTGATACTTG
Source organism: Candidatus Limivicinus sp. (assembly GCA_045599525.1). GTDB lineage: Bacteria > Bacillota > Clostridia > Oscillospirales > Oscillospiraceae > Limivicinus. Next base: position 1,376 of record JAZRWD010000037.1, read on the forward strand.
GAGCCGATTGCGCCCCAGTCGTTTCTCAGGGTGGAAACGTCCTTGTTCTGCTCGATGATCAGGGTCTTCAGGCCTTTTTCTGCCAGGGATGCGCCGACTTCCAGACCGCCGGTGCCGCCGCCGATAACCAGAACGTCTACAGTGACGGTTTCCTTGATGTCGCCGGCTGCGATTTCGGGCTCGGTGCCCAGCCAGTCGCCCTCGGGCTTGACGGCTGCATAATCGGCAAATGCGGAAGCGCCCAGAATGCCGGAGGCGGCGAGAGTGGCAGCGCCGGCGAGGGTGCCCTTCAGGAAGTCTTTACGGGAAATGTTCATGGTGAATCATCCTTTCTTCTTTTCTAAGTCGTTTAACAATTAACGGACTATACTCAATATACTGCTTTTCCACGGCGTTTTCAATTGGCAGAAGCAATAAAAGGGAAGAGGAGAAATTGGGCAGTTTTTTCCTCTACCCGCCCAATGCTTACCGGCGCCTCGAAACACCGCATAAACTCACTCATGGATCTCCAGGGGCAACCCATCCGGGTCAAAGAAGATAGAAGGGTCAGATGAATTATTGGTACAGAATTTCGTACACGCAGCCGTCAAAGGCGTGCTCGTCGATGCGGATCTCGCGGTTGGCGGGAAGGACAAGGTAAAGCAGATCCGGGTTGTCGGCAAAGGCGCGGGAACCGATGGTTGTGCAGCTTTGCGGGATGACAACAGCCCCGGCCTGAATGCCTTCAAAAGCTTCAGCCTGAATCTCGGTAGTTCCTGCGGGCAGCATCAGCATCGGGCAGGGTACCCAGGTGATCGTGCCGGCGAACTGTTCATTTGCGTCAACGTACTTGTTCCAGGTGCTGTCATTTGTGGGGGTGTGGATGGTAGCCGTGGCCTGAGCAAAGGTATATCGCATCTGGGGCGCATTACCGAGAAAAGTGTAAGTCCCACGGCAGCCGTAAAAGGCGGCATCGCCAATCGACGTTACGCTCGCGGGAATGAGGACGGAGGAGAGCCCGGAGCAGCCGTAAAAGGCGGCGCTGTAGATCGAGGTGACACCCGCGGGAATAACAATGGAGGAGAGACCGGAGCAGCCTTGAAAGGTGGCGCTGTTGATCGAGGTGACACCTGCGGGAATAACAAAGGAGGAGAGGCCGGAGCAGCCGTAAAAGGCGCCACTGCCGATCGAAGTGACACTTGCGGGAAGCACAATGGAGGAGAGACCGAAGCAGCCTACAAAGGCGCCACTGCCGATCGAGGTGACACCTGCGGGAAGCACAATGGAGGAGAGTCCGGCACAGTTTTCAAAAGCGGCATCGCCGATCGAGGTGACACCTGTGGGAAGCACAATGGAGGAGAGGCCGAAGCAGCCTTCAAAGGCGGCAGGGCCAATAGCGGTGACCCCCGCGGGTATTGTATACTCTCCCGTTTTTCCTGCGGGGCAGCGAAGGATCGTACCCATATCCCACGAGAAGAGCACCCCGTCCGCGGAACAATAGGCGGTGTTACCCGGCTCAACAAGGATGCCGGTAAGGCCGGAGCAGCCGACGAAGGCGTTACTGGCGATCGATGTGACGCTTCGGGGGATGACGACGGAGGAGAGTCCGGCGCAGCCTTTAAAGGCGGAATCGCCGATAGAAGTGAGTCCGTTGGGCAGAGAAATGTCGGTGAGTCCGGCGCAGCCATCAAAGGCGGAAGTGTCGATCAATGAGATGCCTTCAGGGATGACGACGGAGGAAAGGCCGGAGCAACCGTAAAAGGTGTAACTGCGGATCGTTGTGATGCTCGCGGGAAGAACAACGGAGGAAAGGCCGGTGCAGCCTTTAAAGGCATAACTGCCGAGCGTCGTGACACCCTCGGGGATGACGACGGAGAAAAGGTCGGTGCAGCCTTCAAAGGCGTTACTGCCGATGTAGGTGACCGTCTGTGGAAGAACAACGGAGGAGAGCCCGGTGCAGCCTTTAAAGGCGGAACCGCCGATCGTTCTGACTCCCTCGGGTAAGTTGACGGAGGAGAGCCCGGTGCAACCCAAAAAGGCGCTATTACCGATAGAAGTGACACTTTCCGGTAAGACAACGCGGGTCAGGTCATGGTAGCCGTCAAAACTGTGATTGCCGATGTTGGTTACCCCACTGCGTATTTCCACCGTTCGGATCCGGCTTGCATAGCCCCACCAATTCGGGGCAAAGGATTCGAAACTTTCCATGTTACCCTGCCCGGCAATCGTCAGGCAGCCGTCCTCATCCAGCGTCCAGTTCAGGTTATCCCCATTGAGCCCAAACTTGCCGCTTGCGATAATAGAAGCCGTGTTCGTCTCATTCTCCGAAGACCCGGCCTCATCGCTGCCCGCGTTGGGGTCCTGCACGGAAGGAATCGTAACCTCCTGACCGTCCTGGCCAACCTCGTTTTCCGCAAAGGCCGCGCCAACCAGCAGGGAAGCGCCGAGCAGGGCACAGCCCAGCAGCGCACCAATACTTCTTCTACGTTTCATATCATCAACCTCCAAAG
>JAZRWD010000038.1:0-19225 GCA_045599525.1 Candidatus Limivicinus sp.
CAACGAATTACGCAGCGCACTCTCCGGCATGCCGCGCGGTGAGATCAATTACGACATTGGCACTCACATCCGCATGAACGCGCTGGAGGACAGCTGCCGCATTACGGTTGAAACCAGCACAGAACAATACTCTGCGCTGGGCTTCCGTTTCGGTGAACTCGCTGACGAGGCAGATGTTCCTGCTCTTCTCGTCCTCGCCCGGTGTCTCGAAAAGCAGCTGCAGGCGGTTTCTCCCAAGGCGCAGGTCTTTCTCGACCGTTTCAAAGGCATCCTGGTAATGTCTGCCCCTGTCGAAGGCGAAGCCCTGCGGACCGAGGCACTCCGTATTCTCGCCGGCTATGCCGATACAGAGCAATGCGCTGATATCCTTTCTGCTGTACGCAGCGCAGGCAGCGTTTATACCACTCCGGTAAGCGCTGCTGAGTTCGAGTCTTTCACCCTTGAGCGTGTTCTGGCGGGTCCGGACTGCTCCCCTGCCGAGCTGCAGGATCTCATCTCCCGGGTAACCCCGGAAGAGCTTTCCCGCATTGCCTCCGGGATGGAAGCTGACCAGCTTTTCTCCCTCAGCCCCGAAACAGTATAACTACCGAGGTATTTTCATGTTCTCTTTCCTCATGCAGACCATACAGCGAGATTCTGCCATCAGCTTCCCGATGTTCGGGGACCTCCGCATCAATCCCCCGTCCTCGTTTACGGTCTTTGGCTTTTCCGTATATTTTTACGGATTGGTCATTGCCTTTGGTTTTCTGCTGGCCATTCTTTGGTGCTCCAGAACTGCCCGTTTCTACGGGCTAAAGGAGGATGACGTGTACGATGTTGTCTTATGGATGCTGCCGATTGGCATTCTGGGCGCACGACTGTATTACGTTCTCTTTCAGCTGGACTATTATCTGCAGTACCCCGGTGAGATCCTAGCCATTCACAGCGGCGGCCTGGCGATCTATGGAGGCATTCTCTTCGGTCTCCTTACGATTCTGACGGTATGCCGTATAAAAAAGATTCCGTTCCTCGCGATGCTGGACTGCATTATACCCGGTCTGCTTATCGGGCAGATTCTCGGGCGCTGGGGCAACTTTTTTAACCGTGAGGCCTTCGGTGCCGAGACCACGATCTTCTGCCGTATGGGGCTCACTGCCCCGGACGGCACCACGATTTATGTTCATCCTACTTTTCTTTATGAGAGCCTATGGAATCTCTGCGGTCTGGTCTTCCTGACGATCCTTCTTTTCCGGGGTAAACGGAAATATGACGGGCAGAACGCCCTGCTGTACTTTCTCTGGTACGGCATCGGCCGTGCATGGATCGAAGGTCTGCGCACAGACAGCCTATATATCGGTGCTACAGGCATCCGTGTATCCCAGGCACTCTCCCTTGCCCTCATTGCCGTCTCTCTGATCCTTCTTCTGCTGCAGACCCGAAAGCCTGCCTCCCAACTCCGGCTCTATGTCCGGGACCGCGCAAAAGCGGACACCTCCCCCGCTTCAGAAACAGCACAGGTCTGACCCCATACATTTCCGCGGCTTCTGCACAGAAGCCGCTTTTTTCATCTCCGCTCCCGGACCAGGTGCAGACGCACAGAAGTATCGGCCCCATCACGCTGAAATCCGTATTACTATTATAAAATACGCTTGCGGGACAGGCCCGTTTGTCGTATACTACAGGATGTATGTTTATGCGAACAACGGAGTACAACATGAAAAAGACCTCTCTCCAAACTGCAGCCCTCCTTCTGGTTTTTGTTCTGATCATTGGTGTATGCGGTTTGTTTTCCTACCGAAAATCCGGCATGTTTGTCGATGAGATCTACTGCTACGGCCTTTCCAACGGCTACTATACTCCCTTTGTAAAAAGCCTTGCGGAGGATTCCCTGCCCGACCACGTGCTTACACAGCAGCAATTATTCGACTATCTTACCGTCGGCGAGGATGACGCATTTGCCTTTGATTCGGTGTATTACAATCAGACGCAGGATGTGCACCCGCCGCTGTATTACTGGCTGTTTCACTTTGCCTCCTCGCTGACGCCGGGCATCCTGAGTAAATGGACCGGTTTGATTCTCGATTTCATCATCTATATGCTCGCCCTGTTTGTGCTGTACAGGCTGGCAATGGAGCTGTTTGGCTGTGCAGAGGCCGCTGTGTCTGCGGTTGCCATGTATGGCCTGAGTACGCTCGGTCTCTCTACCATGCTCATGATCCGGATGTATGTGCTTCTCACCCTGCTGACACTTCTTCTGGCCCTCTGGATTGCTGAACTCATCCGCCGCCCCCGTCCTGTACTCTACCCGCTCATCGGTGTCACCATTCTTGCGGGCATGCTTTGTCAGTACTATTATGTATTCTATGCCTTCTTTGTCTGCGGAGCTTATGTGCTTTATGCTCTCTGCAAACGCCGATGGGCTTCTCTTCTTGTCTTTTCCGGCTTCGCTTTCGCAGGTGTCGGCGGGATGGTCTTGCTCTTCCCTGCATGTCTTGACCAGCTGTTTGCTGATGCGCTGGTCTCCGGCGGCAGTGCAGTCAGCAACCTGACGAATTTTTCCCTTTACGCTTCCCGTCTTCTCACCTTCTCCGCAGCACTGCGTCACGGGCTGAAGGCAGCCGTTCTGCTAGGTCTGGCCGCTGCTGCCCTTGCCGTGTGCCTGAGCCGCAGCATTCTTCGGTCCTTCCGCGCAGGTGAACTGAATCTGCTGCCCCTGCTTCTGATTCTCCCGGCCTTTGCCGCTTTTCTGATTGTTGCGATCGCTTCCCCTGTCGATGAAGACCGGTACATCTACAATATTGTACCATTCTTCGTCCTTGCTGTCAGCTTTCTGCTGTGGCTCTCCTTTACCGCAATGGGTGAAGGTAAAACACAGGACTTGCTGCGCACCGGCATTCTTCTTACGGTAACAATGTTTTCCCTGTGGATGGCCCGCACTATTCCACCTTCCTATATCTATCCGGAACAGGCAGAATATAACGAGCTGACCGAAGCCTATATCCATGAGCCCTGTGTATATTTCTGCGACAACTATAACGGTGTCGTGACCCAGGACCTGCTGCAGCTGGTGCAGTACGACGATGTGTGCTTTGCCAATGACCCGGACAGTTCTTTCCTCGGCAGCTATCTTGCGGAAAAGGATTCCGACACGGCAGTTGTCTTCGTGGATATCAGCGCAGCCTGGGGCAGCGGCTACGATCCCGATGTGATTCTCAGCGGGCTTTTTAAGGTAACCGACTATACCTCGGCAGAGCGTCTCTATCAGTACGGCCTGTCCGACACCTATATTCTGAGCAAATAAGGAGTTTTTATGATTTCTGTCATCCTCCCTTCTTATAATGAAGAAAAAATGATCCCCATCGCCGCAAAAACTATTGCGGATATTCTCCGTGCGGAGAGCATCGATTATGAACTGGTCTTTGTGGATGACGGCTCAAAGGATGCAACCTGGCCAGCAATCTGCACTGCCCATGAAGCCGACAGCCATGTGACCGGCCTGCATTTCAGCCGAAATTTTGGTAAGGAAGCAGCCATGTTCGCCGGACTCGAGCGTGCCGCCGGAGACTGCGTTGTCGTCATCGACTGCGACCTGCAGCACCCCCCGGAGAAGATCGTAGAGATGTACCGTCTTTGGGAGCAGGGCTACGAAGTAGTCGAGGGCATCAAAGAGGATCGTGGCGAGGAAAGTGGCCTTCACCGCTTTGCGGCAAACAGCTTCTACGCCCTGATCAGTAAGGCAACCAAAATGGACATGTCCAACGCCTCGGACTTCAAGTTGCTCGACCGCAAGGTCGTCGACACACTGAATGCCATGCCCGAACGCACTGTTTTCTTCCGTGCTCTTTCCTACTGGGTCGGTTACAAGAAGTCCAGTGTCACCTACTGCGTGCGTGAGCGCACCGAGGGCGTAAGCAAATGGTCCACAAAGAGTCTCATCAAATATGCCATCACCAACATCGGCTCTTTCTCCTCCGCCCCTTTGCATCTAGTTACCGTGCTTGGGTTTATTATGCTCGCCGTCAGTGTTGTTTTCGGTTTGATTGCCCTGGTACAGAAATTCTCCGGGGCTGCGCTCGGCGGCTTCACTACTGTCATCCTTCTTCAGCTGTTTACCGGCAGCATCCTGATGATCAGCCTTGGTATTATGGGTTATTACATTGCCCGCATCTATGATGAAGTCAAGGGGCGCCCGCGCTACATCATCGCCGAGCAGAGAGGTGGAAAGAATGACAGATAAGCTGAAAAATCTTTTTGTCCGTTATCGTGAGCTCATTGTGTATGTCATTGTCGGCGGGCTTACCACTGTTGTGTCCTGGCTTGCCTGTTTTCTGCTGAAGCTCTTCCTTGACACCGACATTGCCTGGCAGAACACCATTGTCAATATCCTTGGCTGGGTAGCCGGTGTGGCTTTTGCCTTCCCGACCAATCGGAAATGGGTCTTCCAAAGCACCAGTCCAAAATGGTTTAAGGAACTGGTCGAGTTTGTCTCCTCCCGTATCTCCACACTGGTCCTTGAGGTCGTACTGATGGACCTGCTGGTCAATCTGGCCGGAGTGGACTTCTGGATCTCCAAGATTGGTGTTGCGGTTCTGGTCGTCATCGCCAATTATGTACTCAGCAAAGTCTGGGTCTTCAAAAAAGAAAAGAAATAAGCCGTCTGTCCCAGGCGGTAGGAAAAAGCTGCGGTACCGAGATCACTCTCGGCCCGCAGCTTTTTCCTATTCTGTTTCGTTCCGCTGTTTGTTACGTTCCGGCTGACACTTATTCTTTCATCAGCCGGAAGGTGAAAACAATGGAAGTGATGGACATCGCCCCGGCTGTACCCACAATACAGGCCACAAAGCTGAAAGGCAGGATATTCCGCAGCAGGAATACTACCCCCAGCGCAACGATATCAATAAAGGTACGCAGAACATTACTGCCCATCACAGCCTTGGTGGTGTTCTTCTTCACCGCGTTTTTCATCAGGCGTGAGTTCAGCAAAGCAGCCAGGAAGCCCCAGACACTGCCCACAAGGGCGCCAATCAAAAAGCTCATGCGTTACTCCTTCTCTGCCTTAATGGCAGCGTTTATTCAAAATACCACTCACCGTCGATTCCGGCAGTCCCGTGATAACGGTCCTCCGCATCCACGTAGACGATGTTCAGGTTTCCGTAACCGATTTCGGTCTCATAAGGGTTCAGTGTCACATTGATCATGTCGATCCACCCCTCCATTGTCGGCACAGCATAGCTGTAACCCTGCAGCAGCTTGGGGGTCGTCGGCATGGTATAGAAGTGGATATTCTCCGGCTTACACAGCAGTGCCTGACGGACAAAAAAGGCTATATTTGCTGCGCTCAGATCGGTAGTCAGTCTGTCATTCAGGATGCCCAGTGCTTTTGCTGCATTCGGCAGCTTGCCAAGGGAAATAAACTGGCTTGCTGCAAAACGGAGAAAGTCATGCTGCATTTCGATACGGCCAAGATCCCCTTCAATATAGGACTGGCGGTGGCGGCAAATTGCCATACACTGGTACCCGTTCAGCAGCTGATAACCCGGCTCAATGTTGGTCCACTCATCAAAGTGGTCCCCCATCCAGTCTTCATATTCGATCAGCATCGGCACATCAAACCAGACGCCGCCAAGGGTATCCACAAAGTCGGTAAACACATCCAAGTCCACAACAGCATAATTGTCTACCTCGAAACCAATAAAGCGGCGGATGTGCATTTTCAGTGCCCATATGCCTTCGCCGTTCCCGCTCTCTGCACCCCAATACACGGAGTTGAGCTTCCGAACCTCCCAGTCCACATTCAGGACCGTATCCCGTGGGATGGTCACGACGTTGATCTCATGTTTGTTCGTGTCAAGGCGGCAGACCATCATCGTGTCTGTGTTCCCTGTGCCGTCGTCGTTACCCGCCACCAGCAGGGTATACACACCGTCCTGGCGCTCCGTCTCCGGGGGAAGGCCGTTATCCATTTCCTCCTCGGGCTCAGGCGTCGGTGTAGGTTCCGGCTCGTCCGGAAGTTCAGTAGTCTGCGGTTCAGTGGTCAGCACAGGTGCTGCCGTCGGCATAGGCGTAGATACCGGTTTGGAAACGCCGACCTCGGGAGCTTTCTCCCATAGAAAATACGCTCCGACAACCGCTGCCAGAATCACCAGCAGGACCAGTGCAGTAACGCCCAGACCTTTCAGCAGATTATTTTTCTTTTTGCGGCGTTTTCCCGGTCGCCTTGTTTCCGTTTCAGATCGATATGGGGCATCCTCGATCTCTCTCCGCCGGTGGCGTAGTTCCTCTTCCCGGTTTCTGCCGTACAAAGGCTGCCCCGCATTTTCCGTCCGGACCTGTGCCCTTGTCCGTCTGTCCGGAGAATGCCTGCCTGCGTCATGCTGTCCCATCTAAGGTCCTTCACCCTCCTCTGTGTACCGTGATTCAAAACCCGGCACCCTCTATTTTTTCGTCATTATAGCGGGATTCCCCTTTTACTTCAAGCAATTTACAAAAATTCATAATTGGCTCACGTTTTGTCCGGTCGAATCCCTTTCCGTCAAATTATTACTTTTGCCTAAAAAGCATCTGAAATCTGCTTACTTTCCCGCTCGTCGCCGCTTTTCTTTCTCGCACCCATCCTGATATTTTTGCGACGATTCCTTCCTGTCTGTATAGACTGTGCGGGTTTTTCTGTCACGGAATTCCTTCATTTTTCGGAACTTTTTTTGTTCTTTTGTTGGTTTTATCAAAAAGAATGACTAAAAAATGGGCATTTTGCGCGAAATTATTATAGGTTTGCAATCGACATTTGAGAGTGTTATAATCATATCAAGAATAATCCCATTATGCGGTCTGATGGCATTCCGGTCGCGGGATTACCTGCATCACTAATCAGGAGGGAAATTGAACTACATGAAAAAGTGTGTAAAGCTTTTGGTCGCCGGTGCACTGATCGGTGCGGCAGCCGGTGCTGTCAAGCTGGTCAAGTCCGGTGCTCTGGATGACAAGCTGTATAGCGGCGTAAATGAAGACATGACCTTTAAGGCAATGGAAACCTTCCGTCTGCTGGGCGACCTGTTGGCATGGCCTATCCATTTCGTTAAGGCTCTTCTTCCGTGATCCTTTGCCCTGTCCGGTCCCGGGCAGGCTATAAACTACTGTGCCCGGACAGACACGCAGCGATTATCGCTCCGGTCTGTGTCCTACAGGCACACTGAACGAAACCAAGAGAACAAATTCTTAAAGGGGAACAATTCATGAACGAAAAATATGAAGCTTTGTTTACTCCGTTCAAAATCGGAGACACAGAGATTAAAAACCGCATCGTACAGTGTTCTATGGGCGGCACCTCTCTCTTTGGCTGGCTGGAGCCTTCCCACTTCGACAAGGAAGCCGCAAACTTCCTTCTGCAGCGCGCACAGGACGGCGTAGGCCTGGTTCTGCCCGGCATGCAGGTCATCCGTGACACCATGGGCCGCAAGTGGCTCGACAGCAACCGTTCTATGTACCGTGAGCTGAAACCCTACATGGATGAGTATCACAAAACCGGCAGCAAGCTGTTCATCCAGCTGGCCGGCGGTTTCGGCCGTTCCATGGCTGTTACGCCCTGGATGGCTGCTCTCGGCAAAAACTCCTTGCTGAACAAGCTGGCAAGTCCTGTCGTTGACGTGCAGTACAGCTGCGCATCCGCTTCCGCAACGCCCAACCGCTGGGCAGACGGGCTGGATTCCCGCCCCTTCACTATCGAAGAGATTCAGGAGATGGTTTACCACTTCGGTGCCACCGCAAAGAAACTGCGTGAAGCAGGCGTCGACGGTGTGGAAATCCACGCTGTCCATGAGGGCTACAACCTCGACCAGTTCGCTATTGCCAACATGAATTTCCGCAACGACCAGTATGGCGGCTCTCTGGAGAACCGTCTGCGTTTCGCCACGGAGATCGTCCAGTCCATCAAAGAGCAGGCCGGCAGTGACTTCCCTGTCTCTCTGCGTTACTCTGTCCGCTCCATGACCAAGGGCTGGCGCAAGGGCGCTATGCCTGGCGAAGACTTCGTCGAATTCGGCCGTGACATGGCAGAATCCGAAAAGGTCGTCAAAATCCTGCAGGATGCGGGCTATGACTTCCTGAACTGCGACAACGGCACCTACGATGCATGGTACTGGGCTCACCCGCCTCAGTACATGCCGGACAACTGCAACCTGGCAGATGTCGAGCACATTAAGAATTTCTGTGACATTCCTGTCGCATGCGCAGGCCGTATGGACCCGGTCAAGGCTGCAGAAGAGATTGCTGCAGGCCGTCTGGATGCTATGGCCATTGCCCGTCAGAACCTGGTTGACGAAAACTGGGTCACCAAGATTCTCACCGGCCACGAAGAGGAGATCCGCCCCTGCATCCGCTGCCACAACGGCTGCTTCAACTTCGCAAAGTTCGAAGGCACAGAGAACATCCAGAACCTGGGTGACTCCCTGCACCTCGGCCGCTGCGCACTGAACCCACCCACCATGCAGCATAACCGTTACAAACTCGTTCCCACCAAGAAACCCAAGAAGGTCGCCATCATCGGCGGCGGCATCGGCGGTATGGAATGCGCTCTGGTCCTCAAGCAGCGCGGTCATACGCCTGTTATCTTTGAGAAGACCGATAAGCTGGGTGGCCTGTTCATCACCGCTTCGGCAATGACCTTCAAGGAAAACGACCGTGAGCTGATTGACTGGTACAAGAACGAGATTGCAAAGGCCGGCATTGAAGTCCGCTTCAACAGCGAGGTCAATGACCTTGGCACCATCAAGAGAGGCTTCGACGAGATTATCGTCTGCTCCGGCTCCACCCCGCGTACCATGCCCGGTATCCCCGGTTTCAACAAGGTCAAGACCTTCACCGAACTGATGGTCGACAAGACCGTCGAAGGTGATGTGATCGTGTTCCTTGGTGGCGGTCAGTCCTCCTGTGAAGCAGCTTACGACCTTATCCTCGCCGGCAAGCACCCGGTGATCGTCGAATACGCAAACGACCTGGTCGCAGCACAGGCAACCTGCCTGGCCAACACCTCGTTCCTGCGCGACGCTATGGAATACCACAAGGTTCCGGTCTACCTCAACTCCACCATCTCCCAGATTGAAGACGGTTACGTCATCATCAAGGGCAAGGACGGCAGCGAGACCAAAGTCGAGTGCGACGCCGTCATTAACGGCATCGGCTTTGTCCCCACCCCCGTTGGCGAAAAGGCAAAGAATGTCCACCGCGTCGGTGACTGCGTGGCTATCGGTAACCTGCGCACCGTTATCTGGCGTGCATGGGATGTCTGCATGAAGATCTGATCTGCTTCACGCAATAATACCCGAATAACAATTTCCCAGGCAGGCAAATATGTCTGCCTGGGTTTGTTTTTCTCGTTTATAATGCAAAAGTCGAAGCGCTGTGCTATAATCGCGGCAACAAGCGAAACGGAGGCAGCCACATGGAATATTCATCGGAATTCATTCTTCAGCAGATCATCACCGCAGAACGTGAAGCAGCAACGCTCATCCTTCAGGCGGAAAGCATTAACGCAGAAACAAAGACCGACCGTCGAAATGTCGTAACCGAGTATGACCGCCGCGTACAGGAGCAGTTGACCGCGCAACTCTCCACCGCCCTGCCGGAGGCCCGATTTTTCTGCGAAGAGAACATGCTGCAGGAAGACCCGAATGCCGAACATCTCTTTATCATTGATCCCATCGATGGCACAATGAACTTTGTCCACGGCATGCACATGAGCTGCATCAGTGTTGCTTATGCTTCCGGCGGCCAGGTGCTGGCCGGTGCAGTCTACAATCCCTACGCTGACGAGCTGTTTTCTGCTGCCCGTGGTAAGGGCGCCTTTTTGAACGGGAAGCCCATCCATGTGACCGATGCCCCGCTGGAGCAATCCATCGTCTGCATAGGTACTTCGCCCTATTACCCCGACCTCACTGACCTTACCTTTACCCGCATGCGCTTTCTCTTCAATGCCTCCCTGGATATCCGCCGCAGCGGTTCTGCCGCGCTGGACCTCTGCTCTGTTGCCGCAGGCCGTGCCGGGTTGTATCTGGAGCAGTGCATCAGCCTGTGGGACTTCGCCGCGGGGCTGCTCCTCGTGGAGGAAGCCGGTGGGATAATATCGGATGACAAAGGCAGTCCCCTGGAAATCTGCGGCAGAAATACATCTGTCCTTGCCGGCGGTCCCCAGGCATGGAAGGATTATTTCGCAAAGCTCCCCGAATGAGCTGTCCTGCTGAACGACAACCGCTTTCCGCTCGTCTGCAGATTGCCCAGCAGGCAAATACCTTCGCTTCCGGCACCGATAAAGGAAAAAGACTTACGGCTCCAGCAGAAAAACTGCTGAAGCCGTTTGTTTATGCTTTCGCGCAGGAGTTAGGGATCGCGTGACCTGTTTATTTCATTTATCTCAAACAGTTATCCGTCGCTTTGCAAGGGCTATACCCGGGTCAGACCGATCTCAGTCAGCAAACATCGGGGTAGACAGATAACGGTCGCCGGTATCCGGCAGCAGGACAACGATGGTCTTGCCCGCATTTTCCGGGCGCTGTGCCAGCTGAATAGCTGCCCAGGCAGCTGCACCGGAGGAGATGCCCACCAGCACGCCTTCTCTGCGGCCAATCAGCCGGCCGGTGGCAAAGGCATCTTCGTTGCTGACGGTGATGATCTCGTCATAGATTTTGGTGTTCAGCACTTCCGGCACAAAGCCTGCGCCGATGCCCTGGATTTTGTGCCCGCCCGCGATGCCGGTAGAAAGAACGGCGGAAGAAGCCGGTTCTACCGCAACGATTCGGACGTTGGGGTTCTGTGCTTTGAGGTATTCACCTACGCCGGTCACCGTACCGCCGGTTCCGACACCTGCCACAAAGATATCGACCTTGCCGTCGGTGTCGGTCCAAATCTCGGGGCCGGTAGTCTCACGATGCGCTTTGGGGTTAGCCGGGTTCACAAACTGGCCTGCAATGAAGCTGTTCGGAGTCTCCGCGGCAATCTCCTCCGCCTTTGCGATCGCGCCCTTCATGCCCTTGCTGCCATCCGTAAGAACGATCTCTGCGCCGTAGGCTTTGATCAGCTGGCGGCGTTCCACACTCATCGTCTCGGGCATGGTGATGATCAGCTTATAGCCTCTGGCTGCTGCGACAGAAGCCAGACCAATACCGGTATTACCGGAGGTGGGCTCAATGATGGTGGCACCGGGTTTCAGTTTGCCGGAGGCTTCGGCATCATCCAGAATGGACCTCGCCACACGGTCCTTCGCGGAACCGGCAGGATTAAAGTATTCCAGCTTGGCCAGAATCGTGGCCTTGGCTCCGGTCTCCTTTTCGATGTTGCTCAGCTCCAGAAGCGGAGTTCTGCCGATCAGCTGGTCAGCAGAGGTATAGATTGCAGACATAATGTAAAACTCCTTCTCGATATTTTGGATATTCAAAGACGAATCCATAAATGATAGGAATTATTTTACGCTTGCCAATGGATTTTTTCAACATTGTAACGAAGAAAATGCGTTTTCACTGACTAAACTTCTTTCATCAATTATCTGGTTGAATGACGGTGATCTGCTGATGAACTGCATCAATGATTGCCGTCCGTTTGCATTTCGGACAAAACAGTGGGAAATGCCATAGTTCTGTATCTGGAAGCAGCTTTGTCCTCGTTTTACCCCCACATAACGGGCAGAATACCCACCGGGCGTCTGCTTTACCGCTGACGGCTTCCCGATTATTATTTTCTGATAACTTTCCGATCATCATTATTTTTCTTCTTTCCTACTACAGCACATCGGCAACCGGAACGGCCTTGACGACCTGAACCAGGAAGCCGAAAAGATCAAGCAAATTCTTTCCACTGGCAAAACAAAAGAAGCCGCCCACCCCGACAAAGTGAAAGCAGCTTCTAAATAGCAAAACCCGGAACGCGGCAACTTCTCGCCGCCCTTCGTGCCGCATTCCATTTTACAGCAAAGGCGGCACAAAATCAAGGAGTTAAACAATGAATGCAACAACTTTTAATTACACCGGCAAAGCCCTTAACGAATTGAATATCTGTCACCGCCAACATCTACACTCACAGCAGCACCGGCGTAGAGTCCGCCCGTGAGCTAATCAACGCGCACACCAAGGAAAATGCATAAAAGCAAAGCGATTCCATCAAGCTAACTCAAGCCCCCTGAAAAGCAACTTCAGTTTTAACTTCACTTATTGACCAAGAGTGATCTTTCTTGACCTCTGAGCCGTCCCCGCTCATCTTCTCACAGATAAACAAAAACCCCCGAAAAACCTTGAAATTTCAGGCTTTTCGGGGATTTTCATTGGTACGGCTGACGGGATTCGAACCCACGACCTCCAGAGTCGGAGTCTGGCACTCTATCCAGCTGAGCTACAACCGCATGCAAAATCATTTTTTTGCCTGATTATTATACCAAAGCCATAACCAAAAGTAAACCCTTATTTGCAATTTCTTGATTTTGTGATATAATTCTCGTTTGTAAACGTGTATTTGTCAAATTTCAGCGAGGTTTATGCATATGAATACAAAAAAACACCTGCTGCGCCGTCTGGCGATCCTTATGCTCTCCGCAGGGATGCTGCTCACCTGCAGCGGTTGCGGTGAAGCAGTAGAAAAGCAGGACACACTCTCTGCCATGGGCACGATGATTACGTTGACCGCCTACGGCAAAAAGGCCGATGCCGGGATTGCTGCGGCCAAAAGCGTCATTGCCTCTACCGAGGCGGCCGTCGACCCCAAGCTTGAGTCCAGCTACACCTACCAGCTAAACAACGCCTTTGGCCAGGCTGTTGTTGTTTCCGGCCAGGTGGCGGATATGGTCTCCCTGGCGCAGACGATCAACAAGCAGGGCAGCGGTGCGCTGGACCTGTCGATTTATCCGCTGGTGAAGCTCTGGGGCTTTGAGAACCATAAATACTATGTCCCCTCTGACGACGAGATAAGCAGAGCGCTGAAGTACCTCTGCATGAAGGATACTATTGTAACCAGTTTCCCCAGCACCAACACCTATACCGTCACAATTCCCTGGGGCTGTGAGCTCACCTTTGCTTCTATGGCCAGAGGCTGTGCCTCCGATTATGCTATTGAGGCCATGCGTCAGGCCGGCGTGGAAAGCGCCATCATCTCTATGGAGAGTAATGTGCAGACCCTGGGTGTTAAACCGGACGGCACCAACTGGAATATCGCCGTCAAAGACCCCAATTTCCCCGCCAACTACCTCGGCGTCCTGAATGTCGGCGAAACCGCCGTTTCCACCACAGTCAACTATACCGAGACCTTTACCGATATCAACGGCACGACCTACCACCACCTCATTAACCCCACCTCCGGCTACCCCACGACAAATGCCCTGCGCTCCGTCACCGTCATTTGTCAGGACGGCACGAAGGCAGACGCACTCTCTACAGCCATGTTTGTTTTGGGGCAGAGCCGCGCACTGAGCTATTGGCGCAATTACGGCAAGGATTTTGACCTTGTTCTGGTCAACAACCAGGGTGATGTAATCTGCACTGCCGGTCTCATTGAGCACTTTACCCTCACCAACACCGAAGACTATACTCTCACCTACACCGAATAAGCATGGCTGACCTGTCAACAGATATTCGAACTCTCAAAGGGATCGGAGAAAAAAAGGCGCTGGCATTTCAGAAGCTGGGTATCGCCACGCTGGAGGACCTGCTGCACTACTACCCCCGCCGCTATGAGGATCGCAGCAATTTCCGCCCCATCGCCGAGGTGCTTGACGGAGAGACCGTCTGCATCCGGGCGGTCGTGGCCGCCGAACCACGGCTGACCCGCATCCGCAGGGGGATGGATCTGGTCAAGCTTCGAGCCGCAGACGAAAGCGGCATCGTAGATATCACCTATTTCAACCAGAGCTTCATGAAGGACCAGCTTCACTGCGGCGAGGAGTATAACTTCTACGGCCGAGTAGAAGTCAGTGGAACCCATCGTTCTATGGCCAACCCGGTCTTTGAGACCGCAGCGCAGCAGGGCAAAACGACCGGGCGCATCGTGCCTGTCTATCGGCTCTGTGCCGGAGTTAACCAGCGTACCGTTTCCGACAGCATCCGTCAGACACTCCGCATCTGTGGGGATGATATTCCTGAGTTACTACTGGAAGACGTCCTGCACAGCGCAGAGCTGTGTTCCGCGCGTTTTGCCTATGAGAACATCCATTTCCCTTCCGACGAAAAAGCCCTCGAGATGGCCCGGAAACGGCTCGTATTTGAGGAATTATTTATTCTCTCCTGTGGGCTGAGCACAATGCGTGCCTCCCGTACCCGCGCTGAAGGCGTACGCCTGCAAGGGCCGGATATACAGGCCTTCTGGGACCTGCTCCCCTTTTCGCCGACCAATGCGCAGCGGCGCGCTGTACAGGACGCACTTGCCGACCTCGCCAGCGGTTTTGCCATGAGCCGCCTGGTCCAGGGGGACGTGGGCAGCGGTAAGACCCTGGTAGCCGCAGCTCTCATCTGGTACACCGTACAATGCGGGCATCAATGTGCCTTTATGGCCCCGACAGAGATTCTGGCGGAGCAGCATGCCCGCAACCTTCAGGAGCTTCTGGCTCCCTGCGGTGTCCGTGTTGACTTGCTGACCGGTTCCACCAAAGCGAAGGCCCGCCGCGAGGTGCAGGAACGTCTGGCGTGTGGCATGACCGATGTGCTCGTTGGCACACATGTTCTCTTCAGCGAAGATATTGTTTACCACAGCCTGGGCCTGGCCGTTACGGACGAGCAGCACCGCTTTGGCGTAGCCCAGCGATCTGCTCTGATTGGCAAAGGCTCCCGCCCGCATGTACTGGTCATGTCCGCCACCCCTATCCCCCGCACACTGGCACTGATCCTTTACGGCGATCTGGACGTCTCCATTATTGATGAGCTCCCTCCGGGGCGGCAGAAAGTGGACACTTTCACCGTAGATGAAAGCTACCGTACCCGGCTGAACGGCTTTATCCGCAGGCAGGTGGAAGAAGGCCGCCAGGTCTTCGTCGTTTGCCCGATGGTCGAAGAGAATGAGGAACTGGTCAAGCCGCTGAAACCCGCGGAAGAGCACGCGAAAGCCCTTGCGGCAGAGTTCCCCGACCTGCGGGTCCTCTGCATTCACGGCAAAATGAAGCCGGCTCAGAAAGAGAATATCATGGCATCCTTCGTCAGCCATGAGGCGGATATTCTCGTCTCCACCACCGTCATTGAAGTCGGTGTGGATGTACCCAACGCAGCCCTGATGATCATCGAAAATGCTGAACGTTTCGGCCTCAGCCAACTGCATCAGCTGCGTGGCCGCGTTGGGCGCGGAAAACATAAAAGCTACTGCATTCTGGTCTCCGATGCCGATAATCCGGAATCCCTCGCCCGTCTGAAGATCATGTGCAGCACCAATGACGGCTTCCGGATCTCTGAAGAGGACCTGCGCCTGCGCGGGCCCGGGGATTTCTTCGGCAACCGCCAGTCCGGCCTGCCGGAGACCCATATTGCTGACCTCGGTGCCGACGTCAGTCTTCTTGAGTTGGCCAAAGAACAGGCCATCCTGACACTGGCCAAGGACCCCGCCCTGGAAGCGCCACAGAACCGACTCCTGCGCAAGCAGGTGGACCGGCTCCTGCAAGCAGGGGCAGACAGCTTTAACTGAGATACCGATGGAATACGAACAGGAGAAACATGCCAAACCGACAAACAACCTGCTGCTTTACCGGCCACCGGCCCGCAAAGCTTCCCTGGGGTGCCAATGAGTCAGACCCCCGCTGTGAGGCGCTGAAGGCTGAGCTGTATGCCCGCATCACCGGGGCCTATGACTCTGGCTACCGTCACTTTATTTCCGGCATGGCCCTGGGCTGTGACACTTACTTTGCCGAAGCCGTTCTACAGCTGAAGCAGGAGCGGCCGGACGTCACCCTTGAGGCCGCCGTCCCCTGCCGCACCCAGCCAAGCCGCTGGAACAAACGCCAGAAGCTGGAATACAGCGACCTTCTGGAGCACTGTGACACCGTGACCATTCTGCAAGAGGAATACACCCCAAATTGCATGATGCGGCGCAATAAATATATGGTCGATCACTCCTCCCTGCTCATCGCCTGTTTTAACGGCACAGCCGGCGGCACGATGAACACCATCGTCTATGCCGGACGTCAGGAGGACATGACCACTATTCTCATTGACCTGGAAGCAAAAAACGAAGCCTCCGCAGACTGAACACTGCGGAAGCTTCGTTTTTATTTTTCAAATTAGCAACAGATGATGCGGAAACCGCAGGCCGGCCCCAGACAGAACTGGGCACACAGCAGGCTCAGGCACAGCCGGTCTATCCCGAAACCTGTGCGGAACTGAGTGGAGTAATTATTATAAAAATCTCCTCCCTGCTGGAGCTGCTCCAGCAAACGGCGGTATTCGGCATTGGAGGGGTCGATCTCCGTCGCACGGCGCGCCGCATCCAGTGCAGCAACCTTATTGCCTGCATACATGTTGGCCGTGGCGGTGAGGAAGTACCAGCGTCCGTCCCGTTCCGGGATCGGCACACCCTCCAGGGCGTTCAGCGCTTCCTTATACAAGCCGTTGCGGATGTAGTTCCGCGCAGCCTGATACTCCGTACGTTCGGTCTGCTGATAGGTCTGCTGGCGGTAATAATCCCCCGTGTTGCTCCATTCATACCAGGTGCCGTTCTGGCCACCGAAGCCATAGGCCCCATAAAAGGGGTTGCCATATGACCCGGTATTTCCGCTGTAGGCCCCATAGCTTCCACCGGCCCCTCCGCTATATGGGCCACCATACGCCCCGCCGTAAGGATTTCCGGCACTCTGCCGGTCGTATGCCTCACGGGCAGCCGCATTTTTCACGGCATCATAGGCGGTGTTGATCTCGTTCATTTTTTCCGCTGCCGAAGGATCATCAGGATGCAGGTCCGGATGGTATTTTTTCGTCAGCGCGCGGTATGCTTTTTTGATCTCGTCGTCCGTGGCGTTTCTTGTAACGCCCAGAACCTGATATGGATCCTTATTCATGCAGAATGGGTCCCTTCGTTTTCTTTTCTCTTTTCCTTTGCTTTTTCCGGGCAGAATTTTCGTTCAAATTCCGTCCATAGGCCCGCGCACAGGACACTCTTCAAAATATCCGTGTCCTGCACCAGGGGCAGGTAATCAAAGGCGGCAATACAGTCGCCCAGTGTCATTTGCAGGATCTCGCGGAAACGCTGTTCGTTATCTGCGCAGCCATAATACCTGCGGAAGGGGTTATAGCTGTTTTTCCGGGTGTCCTTGTCCAGGTCCAGCGCCGCATCCAGCAGGTAGATAAAGCGGCCCAGCGCATTCCCCATGCATCGCAGAGCCTGCTGCCAGCGGTCATCCTTGAGCACAAAGATCTCTGCCATCAGCGTTCCGAAACAGGCAGCCGCCTCGTCGGGGTGATATCCCCCCAGCTTTTCCACTTCGTGCAGCTCGCGGATACTCTTCTGCATCGCCTCGCACTGCCGTGGCCAGCGAGCACGAATCTCCGTCATGGCCGACTTCAGCAGCCCTGCCTCTGCCCTTGCCGGCAGTGACGAATCGTCTTCCCAGTCATCCAGGCATTTATAATAGGCAAGCGCCAGATTCATGTCTACGGCATAGTCGGTGATCTCACTCTGCCACCAGTCCCGTCCTGTGCGGGGGTGCCGCAGGCAACGGCTGTGTCCGCTGCTCTCCTCCGGTTCATACAGAGAGTTCAGCAGCAGGACCAGAAACGTCATGTCGTAGGTCAGGGTCAGGCGTGCCGCCTGATTATACCGCTTTCCCAGCGAACGGCAGAGGCCGCAGTAACAGGCCTGATAGCGGGCAAAGTCATCTTCCGTGAGGCACTCGGGTGATGCGACCAGATAACCGAACATCGTCAGGTCTTCCCCGTAAAGGAATTGCCGCACTTACGGCAGACAATGTTCACCTTGCCCTTGCCGCGGGGGACCCGCAGCGTCGTTTTGCAGGAAGCGCAGGTATAAAACTTATAATCCTTGCGCTGCACCCAGCGTTCTTTGCACAGCTTCAGCCAGCCAAGCACAGCGTAGCGAATGCGCATGTATTTCCCGTTCTCTTCCTGGCGCTTATAAATCTTCCGCGAAAGCATACGGAAGTAAATATAGAAGGTGTTGGCCACCAGCAGGAGCAGCAGAACAGAGCCTGCCTTTCCCCCGATGAGGCTTCCCAGCAGTGCCAGGACGACATCCACACCCAAAAGGAAAAAATTCAGCTGATCGTTACCATGGCGTCCTGCCATGAATATCCTGACTTTTTCTCGCATGATTACTCACCTTGACATGTTTTTTCTTATTTTAGCATGCATTACAGAGCAAATATCAAGAAACTGTGAATTCAGACCGGTATTATTTACCGGCGGCACGGGCCTCCAGGGAGAGACGGATGATCTCCTCGCAGAGGGCACCGTAGCTGTACCCTGCGACCTTTGCGGCCTTCGGGATCAGGCTGTTGGGCGTCATGCCCGGGAGGGTGTTGGTCTCCAGGCACCAAGCTTTGCCGTCTGCATCCAGGATAAAGTCTGTGCGGGAATACACGGACAATCCCAAGGCACGGTGGAAACGCAGGGCTGCCTCGCCCAGCATTTTCTGTTCTTCTTCGGTAATAGGAGCCGGGCACAACTCACCTGCTCCCTCGCTACCGCTCTGATACTTAGCCACATAGTCAAAGGTCATGCCCTCGGGCGGAACGATCTCGATCGCACTCAGGTAACGGTCGCCCAGCACGGGCACCGTCAGCTCGCGACCGACGATTTTCTTCTCTACCACCACGCGGTTGCCGTAATGCAGCATCTCCCGCAGAGCAGCTTCAAGCTCTTCTTTTGTATCCGGCAGCGCTACGCCCAGAGAGGACCCACCGCCCACATACTTTACTGCACAAGGCAGAGGCAGTTCCTCCACTAATGCGGGAATATCTGCCTCGGTATAAGCAATCTCGCGCCACTCCGGTGTAAGGACACCGGCACTCTCCATAATGCGCTTTGCCGCTGCCTTATCCATCGCCATTGCGCTGCCGAGGGTCGCAGAGCCGGTATAAGGTACACCCAGGA
Organism: Candidatus Limivicinus sp.; assembly: GCA_045599525.1. GTDB lineage: Bacteria > Bacillota > Clostridia > Oscillospirales > Oscillospiraceae > Limivicinus. The sequence goes on from JAZRWD010000038.1 coordinate 19,032, forward strand.
GGTCCAGCACTGCCTGGATCTTGCCGTCTTCCCCATCGACGCCGTGCAGGCCCAGGAACACACAGTCTGCCTTTGCGCACAGCTCCAGCACACGGGGGCCGATACGGCTCGGGCTCTTATCTTTCCGGGAAGCGATCACCGCAGGGATATCCGGCTCTGTGCGCTCCACGGCACAGTTGCCGCAGCGCCCATCC
>JAZRWD010000039.1:0-9578 GCA_045599525.1 Candidatus Limivicinus sp.
CTGATGACCTGGCTGGCGCCTGCGCCGATGAGCAGCTCACGGCCTTCCAGGGCGGAACGCAGAAGACGGTCGACCGCGGGGATGCGGCCCAGGTTGCCCGAGAAGACGAAAAAGCACAGAAACGTTGCCAGCAGCATGAAGTCTGCCGAGAGAAGCCGCTTGCGGTCATAGAAAAACAGCACGACGAGGATGAGCACCAGAAGCACAGGCCAGTCGACCAGGCGGAAGACCACGCACAGGCAGGCGGCAAACAGCAGGGAATACACCGTGAGGCAGCCCTTGTTGAGGATCGGCTGCTCGCCCAGATACACGGAGATCGGCTCTGCGGATACCGGCAGCACCAGAAGGCAGACCAGCACCAGGGAGGCGGCCCACAGGGGAGCCGTAAGCTTCAGGAACTCACCCATGGGGATCGCGTAACGGGAATACAGGTAAAGGTTCTGCGGGTTGCCGACGGGAAGCAGCACACTGCCGAGATTGGCCGCGACAGTCTGCAGGACAACGACCCAGATGAGGTCCTTTTCCCGGTGGGCCATCCCCAGAACCGCAACAGCAAAGGGAACAAAGGTCAGCAGGGCCACATCGTTGGTGACGAAGATTGCGCTGAAAAAGCAGAGCAGCACCAGCAGCAGGGAGAGCCGGCGCGCGGACCCGGCCTGACGGCAGACCAGATGGGAAAGACGGGCAAACACACCCGCTCTGCGGAGCCCTGCCACCGTGACCATCAGGCAGTAGAGCAGAGCCAGGGTACGCAGGTCCACATACCCGAGGTATGCCCGGTCGGGCGGAACAAAAATGCAGCTGACCAGTGCGGCAACAAAGGCGACACAGAAGGTGACCTCCTGCCGCACGAAATCCCGAATTTTAGACATAATGAGCCTCCATTCCGGCGCAGTGCACCGGATCAATCATGCGGAATGCGGCCTTCCGCGGAAGGACCGGATTGCGCAAACAGGCTGTATTGTAGCACACGCGCCAGTGTTTTGCCACAGGGAAATACAGGGAAAAATTGTAGAAATGCCTAGATTGGAAGGGGAGAATTTGGGTAAAGCTACAGGATTTTTCCGGTGGGTGGATAAGCCGGTGCGAAAACTTGAAAAGCGGCCGGTTTTGGAGTATGATTATCTTCCATGATAAAGAATAAACGGATATAGAATAAACGAGAAACGGCTTTGTATTTCGCCGGCTCCGGCCGGACATAATAAATTTTCACAGGAGGAAAAACCATGAAAAAGCTTCTCGCACTCGCACTCGTTCTCTGCATGGTGCTCGCGCTCGGCGTGACCGGCGCATCCGCAGCATCCGACTACACCATCCGCATCTACTCCAACTCCAACTCCACCGAGCGTACCACCTGGCTCATCAACGAAGCAGCCAAGGCAGGCTTCAAAATCAGTATTGACGACAATTCCGTCATCTCCGGCGACACTGCCGCAGTGCAGGCCGCAAACGAGAATAAAGACGGCGACATCATCTTTGGTCTGAACGAGACCCGCTGGGGCCAGATCATTGACGGTGTTTATGAAAACCTCGCCCTCACCGAGTGGACCCCGTCCTGGGCAGCCGAGGTTGGCGAATATGCATATGACAACGCAGCCTACGGCCTGGTCATCCAGAACGTTCTGATGCTCTACCGTACCGACGAGTTCGGCACCAACGGCGAAGCACTCCACTTTGCACACTGGGCAGATGTCATCGACTCCGGCTACTCCTGGTACCGCCAGAATAAGGTCGGCGGCACCACCAACGCAAACATCAACTCTGCCATGCTCTATGCCTTCACCGATCCTGCTTCTCCGGCAGGCGGCATCTCCATCGACGGCTGGAAGACCCTGTGGGCCTACTGCGCCAACGGCGTATACTCCTCCGACGATGCCTACAAGTATGGCTTTGAGCCGCTGAACCTGGGCGACGTTGCTGTCTCCTCCTACTACTCCAGCTCCCTGTACGGCAAGATCGATGCAGCTGCTGAGACCTCCGACCATCCGGTGGAAGACGGCAACTGGGCACTGGTTGACATTGACGACGGCACCTACTACATCGCCGAGTACATTGGCGTGCTCGATAAGGCAGGCCGTTCCGATGCCGACACCGAGACCGTTAAGGCCTTTGCCGAGTGGTTCGGCTCCGCTGAGGTCCAGGCTGCCTGGTCCGAAGAATTCGACTCCTTCCCGTGCAACACCGCAGCTGCTTCCCTCGTTTATGGCGACGAGATCCCCGAGATCTACACCATTAAGAATTTTGCTCTGACCAACGTGGAAGGCGCAGACATGACCTACGCAGCCTACGTTGCCGCACACTCCTCCGAGTGGACCAATATCATGACCAACCTCGGCTTCTACTGGGCAGACTCCTCTGCAGCCGTTGCAGAACCCGACTGGGCAAACCTCGACTGGGCAACCCTGACCCAGAAGGCCGGCTGATCGATTCAGCATGATAAATCGGTGCTGATCCGAATAAGTATCGGATAATACAGCCCCGGAAAAAGCTTGTAAAACATAAGGTCCGTATGGCGGGTCGGTTTTCACCGGCTCGCCATATCCCATTATTTCGAAGACCCGACCCCGGCGGGCAGCCGGCGTGTCTGTCCGCGGCAGCCGTCCTGCGGGTGCCGGCAGGGAGGGGACAGCGTCCAGGCGGAACAGCATCATTTCGGGAAGAGGAGAAAACAGCATGATTGATCTGAAGGATATCGTTGTTAAATTCGGCGATTTTACGGCGCTGCACGAGATCAGCGTCCACGTAAAGGAAGGGGAGTTCTTTACCTTCCTTGGTCCGTCCGGCTGCGGAAAGACCCCGACCCTGCGCACCATCACAGGCTTTATCCAGCCGGTTTCCGGCACGGTTTCCGTGAAGGATAAGGACATTACCCGTGTTCCCATTGAAAAGAGAAATATCGGCATCGTGTTCCAGAGCTATGCGCTTTTCCCCACGATGACCGTGTACGATAACATTGCCTACGGCCTGAAGCTCAAGCATCTGAAGAAGGATGAGATTGACCGACGGGTGAGAGACATCGCGGCTAAGGTCGACCTGACAGACGAGCAGCTGGGCAAAGCGGTCTCGCAGCTCTCCGGCGGCCAGCAGCAGCGCGTGGCCATTGCCCGTGCCCTGGTCACGAACCCGAGCATCATTTGCCTGGATGAGCCGCTGTCTAACCTGGATGCCAAGCTTCGCGTACAGCTGCGCAATGAGCTGAAAAAGATGCAGAAGGACTTTGGCATTACCTCCATCTACGTGACCCACGACCAGGAGGAGGCACTGACCCTTTCCGACCGCATCGCCGTGTTCAACCATGGCGTTATTGAGCAGATCGGCACACCGAATGAGATCTATAACCACTCCGCCACGGAATTTGTCTGCAACTTTATCGGGGATATTAATCGCCTCAGCGACGACATGGTGAAGACGATGAACGCCGACGGCGCGGCTCTGGACCCGTCCTTCCACCATTACATCCGCCTGGAACGCCTGCATGTGAACACGCCCGGCGGAGACGTGCGTGTGGACGGCGTGGTGGAGAGCATGGAATATTACGGCCTCTATATTAAATATACCGTGCGTCTGCCGCAGCAGACCGTCAGGGTCATTGAGAAGAATGACGGAACCCGCCCCTTTGAGAACGGCGAAAGGGTCACGGTCAGCTTTGCCCATAAGGACATCATGAGCTATGCACAGAATACGGAGGCGGAGGTATGACGCTGCAGGAAAAACGCTTTGACCCTTCGGTGCTGCTGAAGCTGTTCGGGGCGGCCCTGTTCGTCTATCTGTTCCTCGGCTTCATGCTCCTGCCGTGCCTGAACACATTGACCAGCATTTTTACGGCAGTGGACGGTCAGCCCTTTGCGGTCATCAAATTCTTCTTTGCGGGCACGATGTCCCGCTTTGTGTGGAATTCCCTGAAGCTGGCCGTGTGCCTGATCGTAACGGTAAACGTGGTCGGTGTTTCAATTGTTCTGCTCACCGAGTATTTTGACATCAAGGGCGCAAACATCCTTCGTCTGGGTTATATGACGACCCTGATCTACTCCGGTGTGGCGCTGGTCACCGGCTATATGTTCCTGTACGACAGCAAGGGAATCATTACCACCATGCTGGTCAATGCCTTCCCGGGCTTTAACGCAAACTGGTTTTCGGGCTTCAACGCGGTGCTGTTTACGATGACCTTTGCCTGCACCAGCAACCATGCCCTGTTCCTGCGGAACGCGATCCGCGGGATCGACTACAATACCGTCGAGGCGGCGCGTAACCTTGGTGCCAGCCCCTTCCGGGTGTTGCGCACGGTAGTTTTCCCGACCCTGATCCCGACCATGTTTTCCCTTACGGTAATGACCTTTATTACCGGCCTGTGTGCAATGTCTGCTCCGACACTGCTGGGCTATGACTCCATCAACCCCGAGATCGTTCGTCTGGCAGGCTCTTCTGTCGCGGATGAAGCATTCCCGCAGGCCCGCGCGGCCCTGCTGTCGGTGATGCTGGCCTGCTTTACGATCCTTCTCCTGACTGTGCTGACGGCTTACGAACGGAAGGGGCACTATCTGTCCGTGTCCAAGACCAAGGCAAAGCTGGTCAAGCAGAAAATCGAAAACCCGGTCGCCAATGTGCTGGCGCATATTTACGCCTATGTGCTGTTTATCATCTATATGACGCCCGTGGTGATGATCCTGATCTTTTCCTTCCAGAATTACACGGCGATCAAAAAGCACAAACTGGACCTGAGCGCCTGGACGACGATCAACTACTACGGCAAGCAGGACTACCTGTTTAAAAAATCCAGCGGCAAGGAGATCCTGCGTGAGGGCTCCATCTCCGGTGTGTTCTCCAACACGGATACGCTTGGCGGTATCCGGCTGAGCTTTGTCCTGTCGGCTATCGCTGCGGCCCTGGCCTGCGTGATCGTTGTGGTGGCCTGTGCCTATCTCTTTAAGCACAAACGCAGCGGCATGGCAGTGGAATATGCGCTGCTTTTCCCGTGGCTGCTGCCCACCATCCTCATTTGCTACTCTTACCGCTCCTACTTTAACAGCGAGAGCATCTGGTATGTGATGAACACCAACCTCTACTATGCGCAGAATGTACGCATCCTGATTATTATTGCGTATACCGTGGTGAAGCTGCCCTTCTCGCTGCGCATGATCAAGGCGGCATTTTACGCCATAGATAACGAACTGGAAGACGCAGCACGGAACCTGGGTGCCGGGCAGATCCGCACCTTCCTGCAGGTCAAGCTCCCCATCATTCTGCCCAGTGTGCTGGCAGTCTTTGCGTTGAACTTCAACGCGCTGTTTACGGAATATGATATGTCGGCGACCTTTGCCAGCTCCTACGGCAAGTCCTATGCCATGATCATTCAGGCGATGTGTGCGGACGAAGGCATGTACGGCTATAACGTGAACGCTTCGGGACGCCGCTGCGCTTCGACGGTGTTTATTATGGTCGTATCCGGCGTGATCCTCTGGCTGGTCTACGGTGTGGGCTCCCGCGACCTGGGTGAACGTCTGGCGATCCGGGAAAAACGGAGGAAACGCTGGGCAAGGCTAACCGGAAAAGCCGGGAAAGAGAAGGGGAAAGCCGAATAAATTCAGGAACGTTTTCCGTTTTATGGAAGAAAAACAGCCTGTTTGACAGGCAAAACGGAACGGACACTTCGTTCCTGCGTTGTATACCAAAAAACATGTGCAAAAAGCAGTAGGGAAAGAACAGACCCTACTGCTTTTTTTATAAGCAATTCCATGCGGAAAAAGAAAAGAAGCCAGTCTGCCTGCGTGCAGTCTGAAAGGGTAACGGCTAATTTGCGCCAAAAACAGTACAATTTCAAAACTGCTGGCATGAGAAAAAGTGATTACATTACGCTTGACAATATCCTTTGAAATTTTGTATTATAGGCGAGTTAAAATTGGCAGGCAGATAAGAATGCAGGTCAAAAAAATAAATAAGGAGAAAACCATGAAAAAGTTTGCACTGACTCTGGCACTCGTGGTCGCTCTGGTTATGGCTCTGTGCGTTTCCGCTTCTGCAGAAACCACCCTCCAGCTCGGCACCACCGTTAATGAACAGGATTCCTTCCAGGTCGCAGCAGAAAAGTTCGCAGAACTCGTTGCTGAGAGAACCAATGGGGAATACAAGATCGAGATTTACCCGAACGGCACCCTCGGCGGCGAGAGCGATATGCTCGACTCCATGTCCATGGGCATGCTCGACATGGGCATCATCACCTCCGGTCCGTTTGTCAACTTCTCTGAGATGATGGGCGTTCTGGATATGCCGTTCCTCTTCGCTAACGGCGAAGAAGCTTATGCCGTTCTCGATGGCGAAATCGGCAAGGAACTGCTCGCTACTCTGGAAGATGCCGGCCTGAAGGGTCTTGCTTATGCAGAGCGCGGCTTCCGCAATGTTACCAACTCTGTCCGTCCCGTAACCTGTGCAGCTGACCTTGCCGGCCTCAAGCTCCGCGTTATGGAGAACGAAGTTTACTCCCGCACCTTCAACGCACTGAACGTCAATGCTGTTCCCATGGCATGGGCTGACGCTCTGACCGCTATGCAGCAGGGCACCGTCGAAGGCGAAGAGAACCCCATCAACGTTATCTTCTCCTACGGCCTGTGGGATTACAACCAGAAGTACGTCACCCTGGACGGCCACTCCTATGCAACTGCCATCATCACCATGAGCCTTGACGTGTTCAATTCTCTGGATGAGGCTACCCAGGTCATCTTCGTCGAGGCCGCTCAGGAAGCTGCCGAGTTCGAGCGCGCATGGGTTGCAGAGCAGGTCGCAGACCAGCTGCAGGCTATCAAGGAGCACGGTGTTGAGGTCGTTGAAGAACCCGACATCGATTCCTTCCGTGAGGCTGTTGCTTCTGTTTACGAGTCCTATCCTCAGTATGCAGAGTACATTGCCCGCATCCAGGCTCAGCTTGCTGCATAATCGGTAAAAGCGTATTTGACAAACACCAGGGCAGGAGGAACCTTTACCTCCTGCTCTTTGTTTAAGGGATGATTGAAACATGAAGATTCTGAAAAAAACCAGTGATGTTCTGGATATCGTCTGCGGAGCACTGATCGTTCTGATGCTGGCAGCATTGGTCACTGTGGTCACTCTGCAGATCGTCTGGCGAACCTGGTTTACTTCACGCCCCTGGACGGAAGAGGTCACGCGCTATCTTCTGATCTGGTCCACCTATCTGGGGGCAACCTGTGTTTACCGCCACAGCGGAAACATTAACATCACGATACTGCAGAACCTCATGCCGGAAAAGGTTGGCAAGGGAATGCGTATCCTTGTTCATGCCCTGTGCCTGGTGATCTTTGTTGTTCTGGCCTATTACGGCATCCGCTACTGCGGAAAGCTGACAAAGACCGCAACCAGTATTCCGCTGAAAATGAAGCAGGTCTATTCCTGCATGCCGGCCAGCATGATCATTATGGCCTACCATGCCTTTGTGATGATGCTGGAAGAAATGTTTGATCGGAACGGGGAGGAGAAATAAGCATGGCCTGGATTTTATTTGGCGTATTTATCCTTCTGCTCCTTCTTGGCGTTCCGGTGGCTTTTTCCATTGTTGCGGCGGCAGGGGTAACGATTTTTTCCGGCCTGGGCGACGCAAAAATGATGATCGTCATCCAGCGTATGTTTGAGGCCTGCAATTCCACCTCACTGACCGCTGTGCCGTTCTTTATTCTGGCCGGTGACCTGATGAGTAAGGGCAAGATCTCCCGCGTGCTGGTCGAGTTCTGCGAAAGCCTGCTGGGCTGGCTGAAGGGCGGCCTGTCTGTGGTTTCTGTTCTGGCGGGTATGTTCTTTGCGGCCATTTCCGGTTCCGGTGCGGCCACCACTGCGGCCGTTGGCGGTACCCTGGTTCCCGAGCTGAAGCAGCGCGGCTATAAAGAGGCCTCTGCTGCGGCTCTGATTGCCGCGGCAGGTACGATCGGCGTTGTTATTCCCCCTTCGGTGCCTATGGTATTGTATGCCGTTATTGCCGAAGAAAGTGTAAATAATCTGTTTAAGGCCGGCTTTATTCCCGGTATCATTATGGGCCTTATGCTGATCTGCATTTCCCTGGTACAGGCCTATAAGCAGAATTATCCGAAAGGCGCTCCGTTCTCCGTAAAAAACGTCCTGAAGACATTTGTCGTGGCCATTCCGGGCATTTTAATGCCCCTGATTATTCTCGGCGGTATCTTTTCGGGTATTTTTACGCCTACCGAGGCTGCAGCCATCGCGGTCGTTTACTCGCTGCTGGTATCCTTTGTGATTTACCGTGACCTGAATCTGAAACAGCTGTATAAAATTATGCTCGGTTCGGCCCGTACCAGTGCAGTTATCATGATTATCATTGGTTGCTCCGGCGCATTTGGCTGGGTGCTGGCCAACTGGAAGATCCCGCAGGCCATTTCTGCAGCGGTGCTGTCGGTTTCCACGAATAAGTACATGATCCTGTTTTTGATCAGTTTGATCATTTTGGTTGCGGGTGTATTTATGGAAACCTCTTCGGCAATCATTTTGCTCACCCCGGTTTTCCTGCCGCTGATCCGCGGACTGGGAATCTCTACCCTGCATTTTGGCGTTTTATTTGTCGTGGGTATTGCAATCGGTATGATTACCCCGCCTGTGGCCATCAATCTGTATGTTGCGACTTCGATTACCGGCCAGCCCATCGAAAAGATCTCCAAGGCGGTTGTTCCGTATCTGATTGGATTGGTCATCGTCTTCCTCTTTATTGTTTACGCACCGCTGTTTATTCCGGGCTTTATTGCCTGAGAATGCCTGCGGCCTGCTGATGGGGCGTAAACAGAAGAGCTGAGCGAAATCAAACGCAATAATAAAAAAAGAGAGTGAACAGCGATTTGTGCTGCTCACTCTTTTTTTGCGTTGCGGGGAAGGGAAGAATCAGGCCTTGGCCTCTGTGGCTTCTTCCTCTTCCAGAGTTTTTCCTGCGACCTTCTTTTCAAAGTGGTTCATCAGCAACGGGGAGAAAATACCGATGATGCTGAGGATGATCAGGACCCAGCTGACCGGGGAGGCAAACAGGCAGCTAATATCGCCCTTGCTGACACGCAGGGCACCGCGCAGGCCTTTTTCACTGATGGGGCCAAGGATCAGGGCAAGAACAACAGCTGCGGTATTCAGGTCGAATTTCCGCATCAGATAGCCGAGAATGCCGAAGATCAGCATGACAACAACATCACTGAGGTTCTTGTGGATGGCATAGGAACCGATGAAGCAGAGGACGGTTACGCAGGGGATCAGGATAGCATCGCTCAGACGGCTGATCTGGGCAAAGCCGCGGCAGCCGAGTGTGCCGATAGCAAGCATAAAGAACTGCACCAGAACGAAGCCGGCGAAGAAGGTATAGGTCATTGCGGCATGCTTGGTGAACAGCTCGGGACCCGGGGTAAGACCCTGGATGATCAGACCGCCCATAAGCACAGCCGTGACCGATTCGCCCGGGATACCAAGGGTAAGCATCGGGATAAGGGAACCGCCGGTTACGGCGTTATTTGCGGCCTCAGAACCGCACACGCCTTCCATGGCACCGTTTCCGAAATCTTCCTTATGCTTGGAGAACTGACGCGCGG
>JAZRWD010000040.1:0-16920 GCA_045599525.1 Candidatus Limivicinus sp.
CAAACTGAGTCGGTCGCTTGGCTTTTATAGTTTCCGGAATGCTCATATGAAGTCCTTTCTATTAACGTAACTTACGTAATTATTATACTTCACATGAGCCGCTAAATCAATAGAAGAAGCAGCAAAATGCAGGTTTTTTGCGGATTTGTTGAGTTCTTGCGCTATCTGCTGTGGCTGAAATGGAATTTAGAAGTAAATTTGGCAGATTTATATTAACGTAAAATTTGATGGTTCAGTGTCTAAAAAATATAGCAGCCACCGTATATTGGTGGCTGCTGTTTCTTTTACGCTATTGTAACAGAGTTCGAACGGCCGGGACTGCTTGCGAAAATGTCAGCTTGACTCGTTTTCATTTTTTTGCTCCGGCGATACCTCCGTTAAGTGCCCTAAGTTTAGCAAGATCCTGTTCACTAGCAGCGTGATTAGCTTTTTTCCCCTTTGACTCTTTGCTTACTTCTTTCCGGTCATCCGCTGTCGTATCACAGGGTTTGGAATTGTTCGCAGAAGAAGGATTATTTGCACAAGACTATTCATCAAACCAGGAAAATACACGTAAAATACACCACCCAAGAATGATAATAAAAAATAGTATCTGTGGTTTTAGGATGAGTAGGAGTAAACCACAAAGGCCAACAAAAGGAATTATTATCCATCCAAACCAGTCTAGTAAAAAGAACAATATACTACTGCTTACGTATATAAGACTTTTCATCAAACTAAAAAGGTAGTTTTTTACTTTTTTCCTATTCTCCCTTTTAAGTGCCTTCTTCGCTTCTGCTTCTTTCCGCGCCTGCTGTAGGCGTTCTGCCATTTGCCATTCTTGCTGTAAACGTTCAGCCTCTATCTGAGCAAGCCTTTCACGTTCCTGCTGCAAACGAAACTCTTCTTTTTTTTGCTCGAACTGTTTTTTCTGTTGGTCACAGCATACATATGCCAGACCTTCGGAGGCTTTTGCCCTTGACCAATACCGGTATTTTAACGCTTCATTTTCAGTCAGAAGGCTCTGCACATAACAGGCCCATGCGTCTCCCTGTTCCGTTGCGGCCTCAACCTGCTTTTCCAGTTCACTGTCTCGTATTTCGCCTATTGCCCCCTGTTGTAAGAGGAGCATCGCAGCCCGGCAGCCCGGATATTGGTCTGCATCCGCGCTTCCCATCGCGTCCTGAATCTGTTCCCAACAAGCCAGTTTTTGGTTCTCTTCATACAGTCGGCAAGCATACATTGCCTTCTTTTCAAATCCGCTAGCCCGGATTGCATCTTTTTCTTTTTTGTCTGCCAGCACACTGTCGACTGTACAGCCAATACCCGTCCGCAGGCATCTCAGGTATTCATCACTTTGGGTCAGATCCAATTCGGAGGCATCCTGATAGCATAGAAAGGCCTCTGTTTGGTTGTTTCGCCCATCACTTGACGCTAAAAGGCCGTCTTCATATTTTCTGCCGAGGATAACGAGCTTCGACGCTCTGTAAGAAGCAAGTTCGGCCGAATATACTTCCGTAGCTTCCTCTTCTAAGCGATGAACGGCAGTCCTGTAACGTTTACAGTATTCTCCCAGTTCCCGACTGCTGCACAGTGTCAGCAGCCTTTCGGCATACTCAACTTCTGCCAGCACATCGCCCGTCTGAGCTTCATTACGAAGCTGCTGCAGACTGTACCCGGCATATTTTTCATTCGCTAGAAAACGGTTAAATCTAGCAGATAATCCCTGGTCTAAATCCGTTGGAATCTCATTATCATCTGTGCTTTCTCCGTTCGCTTCAACGTCTAGAAGCATATTTCTCCAGGATGCAGCTTCTTCAATATCCTGCTCCACACCGATTCCGTTCTCGTAACGATAGATTAACTCTTTTGTTGCTTACGTTCTCCTGCCCGATGTCAAAAATGATGCCCTCACCACCTTCATCCAGCTTCTTTAGAAGGTGATATTCGGTACCGCCTTCTGTTCTGACCGTTTCACCGGCACACAACTCTCTGCCCGAAATCCGCAGTCCCGATGCCGGTGGTGGAACAGTCCTTGTCACTTCCCCGCCCGCCGTTTCAATAACAGGGTTGTTTGCTGGCGGTTGCTGCGTTGTTTTATTTGCAGGCACCTCCTTTACGTTCCCGGCGGAGAGCGTTTCCTCCTTTGTAATGGTCGAGGGGGCTTCCGCATTTCTGACCTGTGAGCATAGCTCTGCCAGTGGCACCATTTCACTCCGCAAACGAGGCGAGCCATTCCGGAGTATCGTAAGCATTACCACATTTCCTGTTTTTCCCTCTATAAGTGCATCACTTAAACCAATTTCACGGCTGAAAATGCAGAATCGAATTTGCGGGTTTTCCTGAACGATTCGGGAAATTGCGCCGCCGGAAGTAATCTCAGAACTACCTACATAGGTATCCATGTTGTCCGGTACATCCGGCTGCATACCGCCGTGCAGCGAGAGATAATCCCCTATTTTCTGCACAGAAATCGTTTTATCGGAATACACTTCCCCAACATCTGAATCCAAAGTTGAAGAAAGAAAAGACAACTCATCCGAAACAACAGGTTCGATCTGGTTCGGGTCACCGACAATAATCGCTTTCGAAGCTTTGGAAAAAAGACGCAGTGCCATCTGTGGGGTAGCCTGACCCGCTTCGTCAACAATAACGGTTCCCAGCGCATCCATCTTGTTCACATATTTAAAAAACTGCCCGGCAGACGCAAAAGTAGTGGAGATAACCGGAACCAGGAGCTGAAGCGTCTGCATGAGGGGGGTCATACAGTTTTTAAGAATACTCTCCTTTTCGGAAGCATTGGCATTGATCAGGCAGTTTTTGTATGTATCCAGACCCCAGACCTGGCCGAGCAGCGAAAAATTCTGTCGGCAGCAGCGGGAGTTCAGAATGAATTCTTTGGTGAAAACCAGTGCCGCATGAAAGAGCCTTTCCCTTTCGCGATCGTATTGCGATGTGGTGTTGGGATTGGACATCTGTGCTCTTTTCCGTGTTTCCGTATCCGTCGAGCAGAGATCATCCAGTAACCTGTCACTCAGGCAGGTGAAAGCTTCTTTCCCTTCCCCGTAGGCTGCTATTCCCTCAGCTTCTGCCTGCGCAACCTGTTCGCTCAGCTTCTGCCGCAGATTTGTTACAACGTTGAGCTGCTGATGAAAATTTCTGCGGGCCTCTTCATATTTTTCCGCCCGGTTGCCGTCAGCGCTTTTCTGCTGGTAGTAATCAAATTTGAGTCCGTTCAGCACTCTTTTATAGAAGGCAAGCACATTGCTCCGCTTCCCCATGGGTGCACTGATCAGGCCCCAGCAGGGCTCACGCAGCAGTTTTTCCGCAAGTTCACTGAAATAGATATCCGGTACAGTTATTTTTTCACGCGGCTGGCCTTCCTTCTCAAACATTTTTCTTACGATATGCTCCTGTGGAGCATTTTCCAGGGAGAACAGCTGTCCGACCTTGGCCAGCTCGTCATCTTCTGTGGCCCACAGCTGCTTGTCCAGTGATTCCGTCAAAGGTAATTGCTTTGACACATTCTCAACGGCATTGTTATTCGAAGAGGCTAGAACGATGGCATATTTTGTAATTCTCTTCGCATACTCCGGTCGAAAGCTGTAGTATGTACACTTCTGTTTGTCGATTTGGAAGGAGTTCTGTACAAACACCATATCGGGGTTGCTGAACTTTGCCAGACAGGCGGCACGTTTTACGACATGGTCGGCAATAATCTCACGCAGTAAGGTAGTTTTCCCGGTTCCCGGTGCGCCGTTGACCGCAGTGATTGCGTCCTCTGAATGGATTGCAAGATTAATCGAAGCCTGCTGCATCAGAAATGGCCGATAACCGGACGGCCATTTTCCCCAGGGTGATTTTTCGACAGACAGAATCCGGCGGAATTCTTCCCGTGCAGCCGGTCCGGCAATCGGGTCCCGTAATGCGGAAATACTCAGGTCCACATGGTTTTTCTTCTCGCCATGAGCCATATCATAAGGAGCACAGATGTAGTCCATGAGACTGTTCCACATCGTATTATCGCCCCATACCCCTTTTTCTACGCCTTTTCGGAAGTCATTCAGGTCGGCCGAGTAGAAACTGAGCGACAACCCACGGTAATCATTGGTATCCCGCATCTGACGCTCGAGCGGATTCCGATAGATGCTGTAGGAAAAGTAAATCGATGGCTTGATACCGGCTTCTTTTTCATCTGCCTGAATTGCATCCACGGTATCGCGGATCAAAGACCGGGTTAACCGGTAAATCGCATCATATGAACGGAGTTCCGTGCCATCCTCCTGTTCACGGCCATTCTGCGCATGTAAATACGCATCCGGATCCAGAACCTCGTACATATCGCTGCTCTGCGGATATTCGCTAATCCGGCGTACTGCCCACACGATGGGAGAGATGGAAAAAGACCCCCGGATGTATTTTCCTTCCTCTGTAATCTTAAAACACGCTAGCGCCAGTTTACGGGCACTCGGATTCCGGGGAGGCTCACAATGCAGCAGCTCCGCGATACGGAAAGAAAGATAGGAATGATCGATACCGCCAATATACACCGTAATATTGCCGTGGCAGCACGGCTCCGTCTTTTTTTCTGCACCCGAGGCGCTTTTTTCCTCCATCTCCTTTTTTCTCGTTTCAATCTTCTGCTCCAGAACGCTGATTTTTTCGAGGATATCTTCCCCTGTCTCCAGGCTGTCATGCCGAAACAGGGAAGAAAGCATCCTGGGATTTTTCATCACATTGATGTAGATTTCTCTTTCCTGAAGGGTTTCCTCTGTTTCGATATCCGCCTGACTGAGAAAATCGATGGTATACCAGTATCTGAGCACCTGGCTCATCAGACGCTGACGTTCTGAATCCAACTTCATGGACATAGCGCAAATCTCCTCTCTATCTGATGTACAGAATCCCGACTCTCGGCCACTGTCCGGAATTTTTCATCCGGGGTTCTATTCCACCAAAGAATAACATATAGAGGACGGATTCCGTACGAATCCGTCTCTGCACGTCACCCATGGAGCCATTCCTGCGATTTCCCTCGGTCAGGTGGGGTGGTCAAGGAAGATCCATCCCTTGATATGCTTGCGCGACTAGACTGATATCTCATATTTTGGGCATTTTATGACAAATTGTCTCTGCAAAACGACGCAAAAAACTCACTCTGGTGAACAGTTTCATCCAGGAGTGAGTATGTTTTGTTATTGTCTGTTTATTTGTTTTCCAATGCACAGCGGCATCTTGCTTCACGTTCACGCAATGTCGTTGTCGTATATTTATTGGGGTGGGACAAATCTAGAAATGCTGTCTCAATAATCTGCAGGCACTCCTCATAACGATTCAGCTCCTGGTGATGTTTCTATCTCCCGTGTAGTTGTGTGAAAACTATCTACTATACACTCTATCTGTTCCGGAGTTTTGCCCGACAGAAGCATCCGTTTGATATCTTCCGCACGGCCTTGTTCGCGCGCAATTGCGTCGCGTTTTTTGAGTGCTTCACACATTGTAATACTACCTTCTTTATTATCTTCGGCAAAATCAGACATCTCCGTATTGCCAAACAGGTCTCTGCAGACAACGAATGTATCGTTAAGTCATTGCTTCACCAACGCCTCTTTAAACAGCATCATCAGATAGTCCGGGCCTTCTTTCCAGACTTCCGTCTCAAAATCAAACAATATGTCATAAACCCCAGACTGCATAAACTGGAGCAATGCCTCCTCGAAACGGATTCCTTGGCTCTCAGAAAATTTTGCAAGCATAGTTCGCATCAGCCGAATCGCGCAGGAATTTTTGTTCTCTTCAGGGACAGAATTAACGATAGTCGCCATAGCGCTCACTCCTTATAAATTCGAGAGCTTTTAAAG
Organism: Candidatus Limivicinus sp.; assembly: GCA_045599525.1. Classification (GTDB taxonomy): domain Bacteria; phylum Bacillota; class Clostridia; order Oscillospirales; family Oscillospiraceae; genus Limivicinus. Next base: position 5,841 of record JAZRWD010000040.1, read on the forward strand.
AACGATCCGTACGAAAACAAAACTGATCTTCCAGACGCTCGGGAAGAAGGGCGCTGATTGTGAAGGCATCTGCTCTCTCTGTGCCAGGCTCCCCAAAAGTTCCGGAGATGTAGTTGTTCAAGGTTGCAGCAGTGCTGTCATCTGCAATTTTTCCGCCAATAACGTCGTATGCCGCCAACTTTTTTGAAGCCTCTGCAAATAACAGGTCATTTCGGTTAGATGCGACATAATGAAGCCATTCAACATCTGCCGTTTGGAAAATATGTATCATCAACTCCCAATCAGCATGGAACCGATATACCGACACACAACCATTTTTGACATCAAAATCTTCCGGCAAACGCTTGCGCCGCTTATTCTTTTTTACTGTCGCCGGGATATAATCCAGCGCTTGTTCAAAGGACGTTGTAAGGTAAAACCCTTTGCCAAAATCAAGTCCAGCACTGCATTTTGAAAGATCGATATCCCGTATTTCCATATAACTTCCATGGTAAAGTAGGATCTCGTCGGGCAGCTCAATCATATGCTCACCCCGTTGACCCTGAGGATTTCTTCCACATCCTGAAGCGCACACTGATAACTGCTCACATGAAGAAGTTCATAACATTCTGAGATATACCCGAGGATATCATAATCCTTGAAAAGCTTTGCGCATTCTTTTGGCGAGATATTCCATTTTTTTTGGGCGGTACGAGAAATCCAACATTGCATATCCGCAATATCAAGTTGCCGTTGGCTCATCGATTATTCCCTCCTTCTTTGCAGGAATTAAGGGCACGTCTTCTGGGACTCTTCTGTGATATCTTGGCAAAGTATCTGTATGTTTATATTATGTTTTCACGCAGATATTATACCATAGCTGCCAAAAATCCACAAGACGACGGTAGACAGAACAGCATTTTATCCGGCAAGATTGTAACGAGTATCCCGACAACTCCTACCTACAGCCACCGTCGAGGAGAAGCCCGTTACAACGGCGATCAAGTATTCTGTTGCCAGGACGTTATTTGCGCCCCTAAGTCTTACAGTATACTTATCTGTCGTGTTTCCGTTTCTTTCAGAGATTTTGAAAGAATCAGCAAAAACAGTTGGCTTTTCCGCTAATCACAGGTTAAGGACCCTGTATTGCCCGCAAATATACGAAGATTAGCGGGCTCTATTTTGTGTCATTGCGCTTACCGGTCCGGCGTGGTATCCTGTCTGCAGACACCAAATCGTTTTTGTGAGGTCCGATGCAGAATGAAAATCATTGTTTTTTCCGACAGCCACGGCTATGCCGGCCATATGCTTACCGCAATTCAGAAAGAAGCGCCGGATCTGGTCATCCACCTGGGCGACGGCTCTTCCGATACGCAGGCGATCTACGGAAAGTATCCTGACCTGGAACTCATCAACATCCGCGGGAACTGTGACCAATTTTCCACTGACCCGCTCAAAAAGGTCATTACGGTCGAAAATAAGTGGATTCTCGCCGTTCACGGTCATGAATACGGTGTCCGGGAGAACGATTGCACAAACCTGAGAAACGCCGCCTTCAATATGCTTCCGGAGCTCTCCATTGTCCTTTTTGGGCACACGCATGTCCCCTTTTACGAGTACAGAATGAGCATGCATTTTCTGAATCCGGGCACCTGCCAGGAGAATGCCACAAATCCCACATACGGCCTGATTCATCTGACCGACGGTAAGATACACACAGAAATAAAAAATTGCAATGCTTCTGCAAACCGTTAAAAAACGGCTGCTCACAGATGCACGCAGGAAGGTCAGCGGATCCAGCCCGCTAAGGCGCAACAGAATAAATCAGGGGCTGTCTCCAAAAGTGAGACGGCCCCGTGCTTCTCTTTTTATGTTCCCGGAAAGCGTCAAACCTGACGGCGAATTGAAATTGGCACTTTCAAATGCGAAAACAGCCCAAATGAACGTAGAGTCTCCGCCAATACCGTAGGGTCCATGCAGATAGCATAATGACATATTCAGTTGCTTGACGAGCGATAGCATTTATGCTATCATAACTAAGACATAAATGAAAAGGATGACATATACTCAGCAATGTACAACGTAGAGTTTTATGAAGATGCGAACGGGGTATCCGAACTATGGGACTTTTTGGAAGACTTGCGGCTCAAGGCTGCAACCAGTAAAGATGCCCGCATTCAGCACAAGCAAATCAGCCTTTACATTCAGCTATTACAGGATAACGGAACAAGACTTCCAGATAATATCACCAAACACATAGACGATGATATTTGGGAGCTTCGTCCCGGTAATAACAGAGTTTTCTACTTCTATCACAGGGATGATACCTTTGTCCTTTTACACCATTTCCGTAAAAAATCACAGAAAACACCTCGTCGTGAAGTCGAACGTGCGAAGGCAGAACGTGACGATTATCGTGCCCGGAAGGAGGCATTATTATGAGAACATGGAACGATTATAAAGAGCATATAAAATCCATTGACCAGGAGTTAAAGAACGACATGGAAGAAATTGAAGTTCTTTCATCCATCGTCGGTGCAATGATTGAAAAACGCAATTCCCTTGGTATCAGCCAGCGTGAATTAGCTGCCATGTGCGGCGTCCCTCAGTCCTCCGTTGCACGTATTGAGTCGTATAAGACCACTCCAAATCTGGATACTTTGCTTAAGCTTTTCAGACCGCTTGGCTTATCACTTACGGTTACTAATAGTAATTTGTAATTCTGAATACCACTTGCCGTATGCCGCCGACCCGAGGGCAATGCATAAGATTGGGGTCAACATCTCCTGTGAGGCCCGAACAGTCTCGGAGTGGAAGGCCGTTTAACTGTGTTTTTAATGATAAGGTGAAGAAATTGCAGCCGAGACAGAGCGCCGGGCCAACAAGCTAAACAATTGTCAGTAATTGAAGCCCCTGACCGTCTGAAGTGATGGTCAGGGGCTTCTGCTTTCCTAAACTTTGGTTTCTATATCGATTATGCTTCGTAAATGGAGCCGGTCATGGCATGCAGGGTTGCCAGACGGGCGAAGCAGGTGGTCTTGCCGTGTGCGGTGCCGGCATAGAACTGCGGATAGGTATGGCGGAAGAAGCCACCCATATCGTTACCGACAACATACAGTCCCTCGATAGCAGAGCCGTCGGGACGGACTGCCTGCAGGTTGGTATTTACCGTAACACCGGTAATGCTGCAGAGGATCCAACTGGACATGGAACACGCACAGTATGTCACGCAGTTCGAGACGGCAATCGTTCTGGTAGCCGCAGACATGGGGATCACGTTCTTTCCCCGCTCCTTTAAACTGCGCGGGAATCCCGCCATCCATTTTGTGGATGTGGACTGTGACTTTTATATGGATATGGTGCTGGCGTTTTCCCGGCACGCAGTCTCTCCCCTGCTGCAGCATTTTATTTCCCTGTGCAGAGAATGGGAATTTGGGGCGTAGTAGGTTTGCCGATTACATCATCCGTAAAAGAGACCCGGTGGAGCCGTTGAAGCCACAGACCGTCTGAAGTGTTGACGGTCTGTGGCTTTTGATGACTACATTCTATAGTATTCTGTCTCTTATTTTTCCGCGGCTCAGGCGAAGAACAGCGGGTAGCATCTGCCCTGGCTGTCCAGCGGGATGGGCATCACATAGGCGTTCTCCCAGGTGCCATTGTAGCCGTTGGCGGAGTCGGAACCGGCTGCAGGAATATCCTCTCCGGCACCGTAAACTATGGTAATTTTTCAGCTTTCAATACCCTGTCTCTCTGTCCACGATATGGTCCAGCGGTTCGCCTTCGGTATAGGCTGCTATGTTACGCATGATGATGTCAAACACACGCTGATAGGTCGGCGAAGTCTGCGTTAATGCAATACCTGCTGAATGTGGTGTAATCACCAGGTTTTCATGATCCCAGACGGGATGCTGCGGCGGAATGGGTTCCGGCTCGGCAACATCTATACCAACACCGTACAGATGGCCCTCACTCAGCACCGCATGCAGGTCGTCCAGTGGCAGAAGTGTTCCTCTGCCTACATTGATGAGTACGGCATCCTTTTTCATTCGACGTAGTCGGTTCGCATTCATTAGGTGATAGGTCGCTTGAGTGGAGGGCAGGGCGGAAATGACAATGTCTGCCTCCGGCAGGGCGTCATCCAATTCGTCAAACGTAATCATACCGTCAAATTCCGGTGGTACCTCGCGATTGACACGACGCATCCCGATAATACGGCCACCCGCCAGCATCGGCCGGATAAATGACGCGACCTTGCTGCCGATATCACCTGCACCAAGAATCAGTACATTGGAACCTTCGATTGGCTTGTCTGGCGCACCGCGCTCCCATTGGTGGCGGCTCATATTACTGTAATAATAGGGCACCCGGCGACAGATGGAGAGCAGAAGGCCTATGGCATGCTCCGCCATAATCTGCCCATAGGCACCACTGACATTGCAAACAACCGTATCAGAAGGCAGTTCCGGAGAGTTAATCATCGCATCCGCACCCGCACTATCCAGGTGAATGAGTTTCAGTTTTTTTGCATGCTTCAGATATGTCGGCGGAAACCATCCGATAATTACTTCGGCTTCTTCCAACATGGCAATCTTCTCCTCCTCTGAGGGGTCTCCATCTTCAAAATACCATATGTCTGCTTCCGGGGCTACCGCACGAAGCCTACTGCGAAAATCCGAATTAAAGCCTTCGCGGAATTTTGTACAGATTACAAGAATATTCATTTCGTTTTGTTTCCTTCCCGACTGCCGTCTTTTTTTGCTTCATTCAGCCTCTGATTTACCACATCGCCCATTACCATTCCCCTTCACCGGAGGGCATCCCGGTGAAGACATACCGGCTGAATGCAACGCATCCAGCCGGACGCTATTTCAGTCAAGTTATAACGATGCGCCTGTGTCTTTTTCAAGCTTTTTCCGCAGAAGCGGCCAGCAAAGGGACACAATAGCCAGAATAATAAAGAATACAGAAATAGGTCTGGTAAAAAAGATGCTGTAACTGCCCTTGGAGATCAGCAGTGCACGACGGAAATTGCTTTCAAACATCGGCCCAAGAATCAGGGCGAGAACAATGGGTGCCACAGGTATCTCCAAATAAATGAAGAAATAGCCTATTACCGCAATTATCAGCATGGCCCCCACATCAAACAGGTTGTTCCGCAGAGCAAAGGAGCCGATAATGCACAGAACAAAAATCACGGGAGTCAGAATATAGGGCTTAATCTGAATGATTTTTACAAACACGCGGATCAGCATCAGGCCAAAGACCAAAAACAGCAAGTTAGCAATCAGAGCACTGGCAAAAATGTCGTTTACCACCACAAGGTTCTTGGTAAACAGTGTCGGACCGGGTTGCAGGCCATGGAGGGTCAGCGCCCCCACAAGTACCGCTGCCGTTGCGTCACCCGGTACTCCGAGCGTCAGCATCGGAACAAGTGCACCACTGGTGTCGCCGTTGTTTCCGGCCTCGGGCGCAGCAAGACCTTCAATACACCCTGTACCGAACTTCTCGGGATGCTTTGAGAACTTCTTTGCCACATCATAGGAAACAAAGGCTGCAATATCTGCACCGGCGGCAGGAATAATACCAATGAAGGTTCCGATAAAACCACTGCGAATGGAAACCGGAAGAGACTGCTTCAGATCCGCCCAAGTGGGCACAACACGGTCGATCTTCTGGGTTACAATATTTTGTTTGACACCATCCTTCAGATTTACAAAAACCTGTGCAATGGCAAACAGTCCAATCATCAGCGGAACAGTCTGCAAACCGCTGTAAAGATTGATGTTGCCGAAAGCAAAGCGGGAGAAACCAGTCATCGGGTCAATTCCTATACAGGAGACCAGAAGACCGATAAAACCTGCAATGGCCCCCTTCAGAATGCTCTTGCCGGAGATACTGGCAATAATTGTCAGGCCAAAGAGGCAGAGTGTGCAGTATTCCGGTGCTCCAAATTTCAGAGCCAGCTTTGCCAGCTGAGGCGCAATCAAAATAAGCATAATTGCACTGATCGTTCCCCCAATCCAGGAGGAAAAAGTGGATATGCCCAAGGCTCTACCACCCTCACCCCTTGCGGTAAATCGGGTGCCTTCAATCATGGTAGCTGCCGAAGCCGGCGTGCCGGGCGTTGCTATCAGAATTGCCGTAATCGAGCCGCCGTAAATAGCCCCGAAAGAGATTGCCAGAAGCATCGCCATGCCTGTGGTAGCATCCATTCCATAGGTAAAAGGCAGAAGCAGAGTCACACCCATAACGGATGTCAATCCCGGCATTGCTCCGATAATAATGCCACCAATACTGCCGGCGACCATAACCAACAGGATCTTTGGGGATAGAATAGTGAGGAGCGAATTTAAAAATACCATAATAAGTACCTCCTCAGAATATGAATGACAGCAGGCCCCCAGGCAGAGGTACCTTCAGAGCCACGCCAAAAATCAGCTGAATCAGAACAGGAGCAAGCAAAGCCACTGCAGTGACCAGCGGCCAGGCTTTCTTAAAGGGCTCGTTGAGCAGCAGGACCTCCATCACAAAAATAGAAACGATGCTGCAAAGGACAAAGCCGACCTTCTTGAACAGAAGGAAGTAAAGTACTGCAACCGCAAGCCCAATGAGGATTTTCACATTCACCAGCGGAATTGTAGTCTGATCATTCTTTTTCACTGTCTCAATAATGAGCAGAACAGCCAGTATGACAATGCAGATGCAGACAAAACGAGGGAAGGCCTTCGGACCGATGTCCGCCTGACCGGGGAGCATCTTGAAAGAATCTGAAGCTTTATAGAAAATACCGGACAGAATAATCAGAATCCCTGCAAAAATTAGATTTAGATGTTTGATTTTCATCACAGTGACTCCTTAACTTGAAAAGAGAGCGTGCACCGAAGTGCACGCCCCGGGTTTCATTTCAGGCCAATATGTGCAGTGTATGCTTATGCAGCGCTGCCGAGGTAGGCGGAAATGATGGCTTCATAGTTTGCACGCATGCCGTTCAGCAGGTCCGCAGTGCCTTCGGCGTCGAAGGGCATGTAGGTCTGGTTAGCAGCAGCAAGCAGTTCCTTGCATTCATCGGAAGCAATGACCTTTGCAAAAGCTTCCTGAACTGCGGTGACAACTTCTTCAGGAGCATCTGCGGGTACGCAGAGGCCGCGGAGAGCCATGATAACGAGATCAATGTCCTTCTCCTGCAGAGTCGGTACATCGGGAAGGGAGGCGAGGCGATCAGCAGCAGCGACTGCCAGAACCTTCAGTTCGCCTGCTTCGATGTAGGAAGCGGCTTCAGCCGGGGAGCAGATGACTGCGTCAACGTCGCCGGAAAGAACTGCAGGCAGGGAGGCGGAGGTGCCGTCGCTGTACGGGATGTGGTTGAAAGCAGCACCGGTCTTGAGTTCAACACCGATTGCAGCCAGATGCCAGATGTTGCCGGCGCCGGCGTTAGCAAGGTTGATGGTGTAGGGCTGGTCGATTCCGGCTTGTACGAACTCTTCGATGGTCTGGTAGGGAGAATCTGCCGGGACGATGATGCCTGCGGGCTCGCCGTTGAGGATGCAGACAGGAGCAAAGGTGTCGAGAGTCAGGTCGTCTGCAATACCCAGGAGGGACAGGGTAATCAGGTCGACAGAAGCGGTAACGAGGGTGTAACCGTCATGCTCTGCTGCGAGACAGTCATACAGGCCGGTAGTGCCGGAGCCTCCGGTGTGGTTTTCAACAGTGTAGGTGCCACCGATAACCTTCTCAGCTGCCTGGGCAAGAACGCGCATAGTAGTATCCGTGCCGCCGCCTGCGCCGTAAGGGCAGATGATGGTAACGGAAGCGTTGGACAGATCAACGTCTGCCATTGCTGCGGTGGTGCACAGTGCAAATACCATGCAGAGTGCAAGGACAATTGCGAGAGTCTTCTTCATTTTTGTGTCTCCTTTTTTGAATTATTTTGTCCGGAGCCGGGGTTTCCGCCTCCGGTATCGTACAGAATAAAGCAGGTGAGGGACGCAGTGCGAAGGATTACTTCATGTCAGCAAGCAGCTTCTCGATCTTTTTCTTGTTTGCTTCGTCGAGCTCGCCCAGCGGCTTTCTCGGCCAGCCCACATCGAGGCCCTGAGCCTGCAGGGTATACTTGCAGATTTCCTGCCAGTGGGGAACACCGTTGACCTTATCGTTGAAGAAGTAGTCAATATACGGCTGAATGTTCTGCTGTGCGGCGATAGTACCCTTGACGTCGCCTGCCTGAGCGGCATCCAGGATAGCACGGCACTGCTTCGGGAGAACCGCAGGATAGCCGGAGAGCCAGCCGTCAGCCTGGCCGACGAGCAGAGCTTCTGCTGCGCAGTAGTCATGGCCGTAGAAGACATTCAGTTTGTCGCCAAGATAGAACTTGAGTTTGTGAACGCGGTCAGGGTCACCATGAGCTGCCTTGATGTCCTGAATGGTACCATCTTCTACGAGTTCAATGATTTCGGGGACAGTCATTTCATAGCCGGCAAACCAGGGATTGTTATAGATCATCATGCGGATATCAATAGCCGCGCGGATATCGCGGAAGTGCTGCATAACAGCCTTCTTGTGCGGGTTCAGGTAGTAAGGCAGGATAACCATAACGCCATCACAGCCAACTTCTGAAGCATACTGACTCATCTTGATGGTGTTCAGGGTGTCATATCTGCCAGTGCCGGCAATCAGAGGGACCTGGCCATTCAGGAAGGAGGCAACGTGACCGATAATCTCTCTCTGCTCTTCCATATTCATGGCAACGTTCTCACCGGTAGAACCGCAAATGGAAATAGACTGTGCGCCATTGTCGATCATCCATGTCAGATACTTTTCCATGCCCTTTTTGTTGTAGGTCTGATCTGCGTTCCAGATCGTCATCGATGCAGGGGTAATACCATAAGGCTTCTTGCAGGTTTCTTTAACTTCCATGTTGAGTTGTCCTCCGTATTATTTTTATTAGGAAACGGTTGGGAATTCTCTGTTCCACCCTTTCCAACGGTAGCTATAGTGTATCAAATCCGACACAAGATTTTCAATCGTCATTATAAATAAAAAATAAAAAATTTTTTATTTATAATTATCATTAGTCAAATGTTTAGGAATGTGCTATTATAATTACGGTAAGTAATCGCTGCAAACCTGAATAACGGAAGGAGTGACGCCTTATGTCCATTATTAATTTCGGTTCTCTGAATATCGATCACACCTACTCTGTCCCCCACTTTGTGCAGCCCGGTGAAACATTGAAATCCGATGCTTATCATATTTATTGCGGCGGAAAGGGGCTGAACCAGTCTGTGGCGGCGGCCAAAGCCGGCAGCACGGTCCATCATTCCTGTATGGCCGGTGTGGGCAGTTCACTTCTCACAGACTATATGACAGAATGCGGTGTTGACCTGAGCCTGATGGGAAAAACGGATACTCCCCAGGGACACGCAATCATTCAAGTCAACTCCACCGGAGAAAACAGCATCTTTCTCTTCGCCGGTTCCAACTTCGAGGTTAGCCGGGAATATATAGACAGTGTCTTTGCCCAGGTGGCTGGCAGTCATTATGTCATTCTACAGAATGAAACCTCGAATGTTGACTATATCGTTTCAGAGGCCTTTCGCCATGGTCACAAGGTCGTACTGAATGCTTCTCCTTTTGAAGCCTCGCTCCGGAATATTGACCTTAACCAGGTCTCCTGGCTCATGGTCAACGAAATCGAAGGCGCCGAAATGACCGGCGAGACCGAGCCTGAGGCCATCCTAGCTGTTCTGCAGGCAGCCGCTCCCTCACTCGGTATCGTTCTCACTTTAGGTGGTAACGGCTCTCTCTGCTGTAAAGACGGCAGGATAATCCGTCAGGGCATTTTCCCCGTACAGGCCGTTGACACCACCGGTGCCGGTGATACCTTCACCGGATATTTTGTAGCTGCCCTGGACAGCGGCTGCACATTGGAAACCGCCATGCAGCGTGCCGCTGCTGCTTCGGCCATCGCTGTGACCCGCAAAGGGGCAAGCCCTTCTATTCCCACTTATGAGGAGGTCGACGCCTTTCTGTCCGACCGCAGTTAAACTATCCGCTCCTTAATCTCCTTTCTCCCCCTGATAGCCAATTTTCATGGTTTTCAAAAATCTGTTTCTTCAGGCGAAAAAAGTAAATCTATTTGAAATTGCACTGAATATGCGCTATACTATTTTGCTAGTTTTATAGTATTGAGTAATAAGCGGTTTATTTGTCTGACTACCATTGGAGAGAAGCCATGTCCCTGAAAAAAAATCTGGATGCCGTTGTTTTTGAACGGCTTCGTGAAAAAATCATACGGGGAAGCTGGACCCCCGGCCAAGCGCTCAGTGCGGATGAGATTTCCGAGCATTACGGTGTCAGCAAAACACCGGTGCTTTTGGCAATGAAGCGCATGGAAGCACTGCGTATGCTGACCGTTACACCAACAGGCCATTATTTCGTCCCCGAATTTTCAGAAAAAGAGATTTATGATCTGATTGAGATTCGTGTGCTTCTGGAGCGCCAGGCGATTACGGATATATTCGAAAAAAATCTTCCTTTAGATTTCGAGCTCCTTAAACAGCATGTACAGGCCTGTTCGGTGGCAAACAAGCTCGGTGACGTCGTGAACGCCCGCAAGGCGGATCTCGCCCTCCACATGTGCCTGGTCTCTTCCGCGGATAACAGCTATATGACCGATCTGTATGACCGTCTGCAGGGACAGTTCATGGTTGCAAATTACCTGATTGCCGCTCATTCACAGACTGAGCAGGAGATTGCGTCTGATGATCATGAGAAAATGCTGGAAGAGCTGCAAAAGGGCGATTGGGCCGCCGCAATTGCCGTAATGGAGAAACATGTCTACGGTGCCCGCGACAAAATGATCCGCAACATGCGTGTCAACCAAACAGCGTAACAGCAAATCCGGTGGGGCCTTTGTACGGTTCTGCCGGATTTTTGCATCTTTCTAATGATGGCACTTTTTCAATCGGGTAGGAGGCTGACTATAGGTTAGTCAGCCGACCTCCCACAGAACCGTGCGTACCGGTCTGGTACACGGCTCCTCCCTTGTTTACGCTACAGACTTGCTGTAGTAAGAACTGAAAAACTGAAATCCAGCCTTCTC
>JAZRWD010000041.1:0-2745 GCA_045599525.1 Candidatus Limivicinus sp.
CAGGCAGGCCAGCAGGAGCAGGATTCCTTTCTTCAAAACGGACATCAGCGACATAAGCTTTTATCTTTCTTCGGGTTATGGTATACTCCGTACAACAAAACGAACGGAGGAACCGGAATGAATATCTGTGTGTTCGGGGCATCCAGCGAGTCGCTGGCCCCGGAGTTTTATCTTGCGGCAGAGGAATTGGGCCGTTGCCTTGCCCGTAATGGCCATACACTGGTCTATGGTGCAGGCCTGACCGGCCTGATGGGCGCAGTCGCCCGCGGCGTACAGGCAGAGGGCGGCCACATGGTGGGCGTATCTCCCCGCTATTTTGATGAGCCGGGCGTGCTGAACCACGCCTACGGCGAGCTGCTGTTCACCGATACCCTGCGGGAACGCAAGCAGTTGATGGACGACCGCTCGGAGGCCATCATTGCCCTGCCCGGCGGCATCGGCACCTTTGACGAGCTCTTCGAGATGCTGACATTGAAGCAGATTGGGCAGCACAGCAAGCCGATTGCCCTGCTGAACACCCTCGGCTGCTATGAGCCGCTCCGCAGACTGCTGCAGGCCTGTGCCGACGGGCACTTTATGCAGCAGAGCGTCATGGATTCCTTTTCCATCTGTGCGACCCCGGAGGAGACACTTGTCTGCGTGGAACAGAGCTGAACCCCGCCGCGAAAGCCGACAGCGCACAAATGCCGATCAGGTGACCGGCATAGTTTACGGGTATTTACGGGCCTGCTCTTCTGCGCAGGCTCTACAGTAAGCGGTTCAGCTCAGCGTTTCAGCTCAGCGTTTCAGTTCAGCGGCTTAGTTCAGCGGCTCGGAAAGCACTTCCAGCAGCTTGTGATAGTAAGCCTCCGCATCCCTGCGGAAATTCCGGCGGATCTTCAGGGCCTGCTCCTCCGAGCCGACCAGCAGCTCCAGCGACAGGAACTCTCCCACACCGTCAGACACGCCAAGGCTGACCGTGCTGCCCGTGTCGGCTGCGTGATACTCCGCGCGGATCATCGACTGGCGGGCAAGCCGCGCCTCCACCGGTTCGATCAGGCGGTCGATCTTATTGCGCACGGAATAGGGCAGGCTGCTGCCCACGGCCTGTGCGTTGACGCTGCCCTTTTCTGTGATGCGGTAGCCAAAATCGGTCTCCACCACGTTTTCGTTTCGGACCAGGGCCTCCAGACACTCGGAATAGGCAAAATAGCCGACGCCGTTGTCACTGGCGCACAGGTCAAACAGCGTGTCCGGTTCCACCTCATAGGGCAGCTTGTGCAGCACATACAGGATCAGGATCTTGATATCCAGTTCTTCGTGAATAAAGCCGTAGTTTTCTTCTATCATGACTTCCTCTCCCCGGCCATCCGCCGGGGTCTTTTTTGTCTCTACTCGCCGTAATGTAGCCAACGAGTCTGCGGCCTTGCCTTTGGGCAGGCAGGCCTTTCATAACTCTGCGGCAGCCTCCGGGTCGGCATACACGGTGACCTCCGCCGGCAGCTGCAGGAAGGCCGCAGGCACCACACTGTCGGTGCGGGCGTAGAGCATTTTATACACCGCCCTTGCCTTTTCCGCACCCTTGGCCAGAACCATCAGTTCCCGGGCAGAGCAAAGCGTCCGGATGCCCATGGTCAGCGCCTTTTCCGGGACCCGTTTCAGGCCGCCAAACCATTCGGCGTTCTGTTTTTTGGTCACATCGGTCAGCTTGCGGAGCTTCGTCAGCGAATCAAAGGGCACAGCGGGCTCGTTATAGCCGATGTGTCCGTTCACGCCGATGCCCAGCACCGCCAGGTCAAGCCCGCCGGCATCAGCGATCTGTGCATCGTAGCTGTCGCAATTTTCTTCGGACAGGAAGATGCAATGCTCCAGGACAAGGTCGGTCTCCTCTACAAGCAGGCACTTCAGGATGGACCTTGTGCTGCGCACATCCCCTTCGGGCAGGCCGACAAGCTCCGCCACCGAAAAGACCTTCGCCTCCCGCAGGCTGCATTCCCCGCTGCGGCAAAGCTTTGCCAGCTCCCGGTAGAGCCCCTGCGGTGTTCTTCCGCCGCAAAGGGCCAGCACGGCATCGGGCTTTTTTTGCAGAAGCGCAGCCACCTGCAGGGCAGCTGTCCGGTCCAGCTCCGGGCCGGGAAGGATCCGCGTTTTCACGGCTTACAGCCCTGTCTTGCTGCCCAAAAGCTTGGTCAGCTCGTCCATAAAGGTGTTAATATCGCGGAAGCTGCGATAAACCGAGGCGAAGCGGACATAGGCCACCTCGTCCACGTTCTTTAAGCGATCCATCACCATCTCGCCGATCTGTACAGTGTCGACTTCCCGCTCAAGACTGCTGCGGACCTCGGTCTCGATCTCGTCGGCGATCTTTTCGATCTCCGCCAGAGCGACGGGGCGTTTTTCACAGGCGCGCACCATGCCGTTGATCAGCTTGACACGGTCAAAGGACTGGCGGCTGCCGTCTTTTTTCACCACGACCACCGGAAGATGCTCCACGACCTCATGGGTCGTAAACCTGCGGTGGCAGGCAATGCATTCTCTGCGGCGGCGGATGGTCGAACCTTCTTCCGCCGGGCGGGAGTCAATTACTTTACTGTCATCGTTTCCACAGAAGGGGCATCTCATATCGGTGTTCCTCCATCTCTCATCTGCAGGCACAGGCCTGCCGCATATGCAAACGCATACAAAGTCAATTTAGTATAGCATAATGAGGCCTCGAATACCACAGCTTTTTCTGTCGTTCCTTTCCTTTTCTTCTGTCTGACCTTT
>JAZRWD010000042.1:0-4935 GCA_045599525.1 Candidatus Limivicinus sp.
GCCTATGCCGAGCTCAAGGCTCTGTTTGACGTCAAGGCGCCGCAGCGCACCTGCGTCTGCCTCCTGGCCGACAAGGAAGAGACCGGCTCCGACGGTGTCACGGGCATGCAGAGCGCCGCCTTCGACTTCTTTATGGGAGACCTGTGCGACAGCCAGGGCGTCAAGCTCCGCCGCTGCTACGAAAACAGCTTCTGCATCTCCGCCGACGTGACCAACGCCTTTGACCCGCTCTACCCTGAGGTCTCCGAAAAGCGCAGCGATTCCAAGGTCAATTATGGCATGGCCATGTGCAAGTTCACCGGCTCCCGCGGCAAGTCCGGTACGAGCGACGCCTCCGCGGAGGTCGTCGGCTATATCCGCCGCGTCTTTGCGGAAAACGGTGTCCTCTGGCAGCTGGCCGAGCTCGGTAAGGTCGACCAGGGCGGCGGCGGTACCATCGCCAAGTTCATGGCCAACCGCAATATCGACACCATTGACGCCGGCGTGCCCGTTCTGAGCATGCACGCACCGATGGAGGTCGTTGCCAAGCTCGACTGCTATATGACCTATAAGGGCGTTCTCGCCGTGTATCAGGACAGAGTCTGATCACGGGGGAACCAAACATGCAAACAGACACAACGGAAAGGGGCGCACGATAGATGAGCATTTTTGAAGCCGTTGTTGCCGGCTTCATTCATGGCTTTGCCGGTTTTCTGCCCGTATCGGGCTCCGGCCACCTGGCCATCCTGGGCAATCTCTTCCACATTTCGACCGTCGGTCAGGGCTACCTCTTTTTTGACTTTCTCCTGAAGCTGGCTGCCTTCCTTGCCGTCGTCATCATCTTCGGGCAGGAGCTTTCGGGCATGGCCCGTCAGCTGGCCGGGGTCGTGCAGAACCCGCAGAACGGCCGCCCGGGCGCAGCTTCCGCTGCCCGCCTGTTGGTGATGCTCGTCATCTCCTCCCTGCCGCTCATTCTGATGATCGCCCTGCAGAAGGGCATGCGCGGCCTGTACAATATCCAGTGGCTTGTCGGTGTGATGATGCTCCTCAACGGCTTTATCATGCTCTGCGGTGACCAGATGGCCGAAGGCCGCAAGACCGAGCGCAGCATCACTCTGCTGGATGCCCTCGTCATCGGCCTCTGCCAGTGTGCCGCGGTGATCCCGGGCATTTCCCACATCGCCGTCTGCATTACGGCCGGCCTGGCCGTGGGCCTGCGTCGCGAGTTTGCCGTCCGGTATACGCTGCTGCTCTCCGCTCCCGCGTTTCTCGGCGGGGCGATCCTGAGCCTCATCGACGGCATCAACCAGGGCTTTGCCGCTTCGGACATTCCGTCCTTCCTCGTGGGCACAGCAGTGGCACTGGTCTCGAGCATGGCCTCGTTGCTTCTGCTCCGTGCGGTGTACAGCAGGCGCCGTTTTGAAAACCTGGGCTATTACTGCCTGGTCGTCGGCATTCTGTTTCTCATTCTCACCGTTATTTTCTAAGCGCCGCTGCGGCTACCCGCACGCTCCTGTCCCGCCTTTGCGGCTGTATTACTCTTGAGATAAGGTTCAATTCACCATGGCAAATAAAAAAACAGCATCCACCAAAAAGAAATCCGCTCCCGCCAAAAAGACCGCCGCGCAGAGACGTTCTGCTCCGCCACCCGCTACGGCACCCGTACCGATCCGCCGTGAGGTGACCGGCATCCTCTTTATGCTGTGCGGTGTGTTTCTCGGCATCAGCTATTTTAATAACGACGGCCTGGTCATCCGCTTTATTTCGGACTTTGTCAAGGGCCTCATCGGCTACGGATACTGGGTCTCCGCACCGGTCTGTTTCCTGTGCGCAGCCATCCTGTTTATGCACCACGGGCGGCCTGTCCGTTTCCGCGTGGCTGCCGCGCTGCTGCTGCCCATATTCTTTGGTGCCCTGACCGACCTGCTCGTGGCCTCGCTCCCGCTGTTTAAGGGCGTGGAAGAGCTTGTGCCCCTGCTCTTCGTCAATGGGCAGCACCTGCAGTCCGGCGGTGCGATCGGCGGCCTGCTGTCCTATGCCCTGCGGGAGACCCTCAGCCAGTACGGTGCGCTGCTGGTCCTTGTGGTCGCTTTCCTCTTCTTCCTGCTGCGCAGCCTGAACACCAGCCTGCTTGGCCTGGCGGGCACGGTCAACACCCTTGCCCGTGCAGAGTATCCGGAGGAGGATTACGCCGAGGTCGACGTGGCCCAGCCCCTGCGCAATGCCGCAGCCGCCGCGGCCAGTGTCACCCGTACCGCCGCGTCCCTGACCAGGAACGCAACCAAATCCGCACAGAATTTCCTGTTTCCCGAGATCAACGAGGAAGAGGAATACGTTTTCCCTGACCTCCTGCCGGAGCGTGACGCAAAAGGGAAGAAGACGGCACCTGCTTCACCTGCTGCCCGGGCAGAAGCTTCCGCGATGCCCGCAGCAAACCCTGCCGGCGCAAAGACCCGCCGCTCCTCCCGCCCTGCGGCCCAGAGCACGGTGGTGGATATCCCTCTGGCCGGTGACGATGAAGACGCGATCCTGCCCTTCGGCATGGAGGGGGCACCTTCCCGTACCGCCTCCGCTTCCCGCAGTGCAGCCTCCCGTGGTACCTCTGCCGCCTCCCGCCGCAGTGCCGAGCCCGTAAGCGCGCCGTCCTATGCCGATGTTCCCATTACCGAGGATGCCTTTGACGCAGGCCTCGATGTCTTTGCTTCTCCCTCCCGTCCCGCACCCGCGCAGACAAGACCGGCAGCCCCGGCAAAACGTCCCGCCGCGCACACCGCCTCCCGCACCCCGATACAGACGATGTCGCCCTCGGCACGCATGGATAATGTCGAGCCGCTGAGCGAGGCAGAAGCAGCGGAACTCGCCGGCATCACGCTGGAAGAGCCCGTGAAGCCCGCCGCAAAGCCTGCCCGTTCCGTAAAGGTCAGTGCTGCAGGCTCCGCTTCTCCCGAGCGCAGCTCCCGCAAGTCCTCCGCGGCAGAGACCAAAGCAGAAGAGGTCGATATCGCGGCCCAGATCGCCGAGGCAGCCGAACGCCACGCCGAAGGCACCTACCAGTACCCGCCCTCCGACCTGCTGCGCTGCTCTGTGGCCTCCCGCGGCACGGACCGGACCGAGCTGGCCGAAAAGCAGTACCTGCTGGAAAACGCCCTGCACAGCTTCGGCGTCCCGGCCGAGATCTCCAACGTCATCAACGGGCCTACCGTTACCCGGTATGACTTCAAGCTCAAGGAAGGCGTCAAGCTCTCCAAGATCACCAACCTTTCCAACGACATTGCCCTGGCCCTGGGTGTCATCAACGTGCGCATTGCCCCCGTCCCGGATCAAATCGCTATGGTCGGTATCGAAGTGCCGAATAAGATCGTCAGCACCGTCTACCTGCGTGACCTGGTCGAGTCCGATGCCTTTACCAAGGCCAAGAGCAAGCTGACCTTCTCCCTCGGTAAGGATATCGGCGGCAACTGTATCGTGGGCAATATCTCCAAGCTGCCCCACCTGCTCATTGCCGGTACCACCGGTTCCGGTAAGTCGGTGTGCATGAACTCCCTCATTCTGAGTATCCTCTACAAGGCCTCACCGGAGGAAGTCAAGTTCATCATGATCGACCCCAAAATGGTCGAACTGGGCATTTATAACGGCATCCCGCACCTGTATGTTCCCGTGGTCACCGACCCCAAGAAGGCAGCCGGTGCCCTGCAGTGGTCCGTTGTTGAGATGCTCAAGCGCTACCGTCTCTTCTCCGAGGCCGGCGTGCGTGAGCTCGAGGCCTATAACGCCATGATGGTCAAAAACGGCGAGGACCCGCTGCCCCGTGTAGTGGTCATTATCGACGAGCTGGCCGACCTCATGATGGTCGCCTCCAAGGAAGTCGAAGAGAGCATCTGCCGCGTGGCACAGATGGGCCGTGCAGCCGGTATGCACCTGGTCGTTGCCACCCAGCGTCCTTCCGCGGATGTCATCACCGGCCTGATGAAGGCCAACATCCCGTCCCGTATTGCGTTTGCGGTCTCGTCCTCCATGGAAAGCCGCATTATCCTCGACCAGATCGGTGCCGAAAAGCTGGTCGGTATGGGCGATATGCTCTTCAGCCCCGTCGGCCTGGGCAAGCCTGTCCGCATCCAGGGTGCCTTCGTTTCCGACGAGGAGCGCGAGGACGTCATCAACTTCATCAAGGAAACCGCCGGTACCACCGAGACCAACAACGATATTGCCGAGTTTATGGATAAGGCAGCCGCCAAGAGCAACGAACCCTCCGGCAGCGGCAAGAGCAGCGGCGGCTCCGCCAAGGCTTCGGCCTTCCCGGAAGACAGCCCCGCCTCCGAGTATGACGAAATGCTTCCCCAGGCAGTGGAAGTAGTGCTGGAAATGAAGCAGTGCTCCGTTTCCATGCTGCAGCGCCGCCTGAAGCTGGGCTATTCCCGCGCCGCCCGCGTCGTGGACCAGCTGGAGGAGATCGGCGTTGTCGGGCCCTATGAGGGGGCCAAGCCCCGTTCCGTGGTCATTGACCGCAACGGCTGGCAGGAGATGGCGGTCCAGCTGGGCTATGCCTCCGACGACGATTTTGCCATGGCGGCAGAAATGTCCGAGGCCGTCGAGGACGAGATCCCCTGATCGCCGCACATCCCGCAGGGGACAGGCCTCTACCGCACCCGGCAAAACGGAACAAACACCCCGGCGGACTGTTTACGGACAGTCCGCCTTGCTAAAGAGGAAAACGAAATGGATTACTTTTCTCCGGTCATGGACGACCGGGACATTGACCGCATCAGCATGCTCGGCCTGGCCCATCTGGGCGACAGCGTCTATGAGCTCATGACTCGCACCATGCTCTGCACAGGCGGCCACCAGGCAGTGGCGGATCTGCACCGCAGCACGGTGCGCTATGTCAACGCTAACGCGCAGGCGGCAGCGGCACGCAAGCTCCAGCCCCTGCTCACCGAGGAGGAACTGGCGGTCTAT
>JAZRWD010000043.1:0-6310 GCA_045599525.1 Candidatus Limivicinus sp.
CAGCTCTAAACTGATCAAATCAATCAGGCGTTTGCCTTCTTTGCGATGTCGCAGAGAGCGGTGAATGCTGCGGGATCGTGGATAGCGGTCTCGGAGAGCATCTTGCGGTTCATGTCAACACCGGCGGTCTTCAGACCGTGCATAAAGGTGGAGTAGTTCATGCCGTTCATCTTGCAGCCCGCGCTGATACGGGTGATCCACAGACGACGGAAGTCTCTCTTCTTCTGCTTGCGACCAACATATGCATAACGGCCGGACTTCATGACCTGCTCGTTTGCCATCTTATAGTGACGGGACTTGTTGCCCCAGTAACCCTTTGCCAGACCCAGGATCTTGTTTCTGTGCTTACGGGTCATCATTGCGCCTTTAACTCTTGCCATTTTTTATTTCCTCCTGTTACCGACTATCCTTATTTATAAGGAATCATTTTCTTGATGGTTTCAACGTTGGTTGCGTCAGCATAAGCGCCGGAACGCAGACGGCGGCAACGCTTGGTATCTTTCTTGGTGAGGATATGGCTCTTGAAAGCATGTGCGCGCTTCACCTTACCGGTTTTGGTGAGGTTGAATCTTTTCTTTGCACCGCTATGGGTTTTCAGTTTGGGCATGATAGAATCTCCTTCCTACATTCAAACAGGCGAACCTGCTCTTATACGTACTTACTCAGCATCGGGAGCCGGAGCCGGCTTCGGTGCTTTGGGCTTTGCGGGCTTTTTGGCCGGTGTGACCGGCTTGGGAGAGAGGAACATGGACATGTTTCTGCCCTCGAGCTTAGCCGCCTTGTCAACATTGGCAACCTCTGCACATCCTGCGGCAAAGTCTTTCAGCAGCACCTGACCGATATCGGTGTGGGCCATTTCTCTGCCACGGAAACGAACAGTAACCTTTACACGGTCACCGTCGGAAAGGAATTTGAGCGCACTCTTGACCTTGGTATTGAAGTCGTTGGTATCAATACCCGGGGACATACGTACTTCCTTGATTTCGATGATGTGCTGGTTTTTCTTGGCTTCCTTTTCTTTTTTGGTCTGTTCAAAGCGGAACTTGCCATAGTCCATGACACGGCAGACCGGGGGAACAGAGCCCGGAGCAATTTTCACCAGATCAAGGTCATTTTCTTCTGCGATTTTCAGAGCCTCGGCTGCGGACATGATACCCAGCTGCTCGCCCTGAGCGCCAATCAGACGGACTTCGTTATCGGTGATCTCTTCGTTAATTTGATGAACAGCGTTTGCTATGTGTAACACCTCCGAAACAGTAAACAAAAAGCGCAGATGTAGGGCAAACAACATCCGCGCATAAAAGCACACAAAGTGACCGGTGAACCACCGGAACCTGCCTTTATTGACCGCGGCCAGCGCAAATCAGCTGCCGGGTGAGGACGGTATTGCCGTACTTCTTTGTTTTAGCTTGAATAATATAACAGTGTCGCCGTACTTTGTCAATCCTTATTTTCGGTTTTTCCCGAAAAATCAAGCATTTTCCATTGCCATGGCAAGCTTCACGATGCGGCTGGTGCCCAGGCGCTCTGCGCCGAGGTTCACAAAGTCCTCTGCGTCCTGCAGAGTGGAGATGCCGCCGGCTGCCTTGACCTTCACGGAAGCCGGGCTATTTTCGCGCATGAGTTTGACATCCTCACGGGTCGCGCCGCCGGTAGAGAAGCCGGTGGAGGTCTTAATGTAATCGGCACCGGCTACGGCGACGATGTGGCAGAGCTTTACCTTTTCCTCGTCGGTCAGCAGGCAGCACTCGATAATGACCTTCAGCAGGCTGTCCTTTACGGCTTCACGAACGGCACGGATGTCCTTCTCCACATCGTCCCAGCAGCCGTCCTTGACCATGGAGAGGTTAATGACCATATCGATCTCATCGGCTCCATTCTTTACGGCGTCAGCTGCCTCAAAGGCCTTTGCGGCGGTGGTCATGTAGCCATTGGGGAAACCGATTACCGTGCAGAGCTTCAGGCTGTCGCCGACATAGCGCTTTGCACCGGCCACATGGCAGGGCGGGATGCAGACGCTGGCGCAGTTGTAACGGATGGCCTGGTCACACAGCTCACGGATCTCCTTGCTCGTGCAGTCAACACGCAGGAGGGTATGGTCACATTTGTTCAGGATATTTGACAGTTCCATGGATAGTCTCCTTTTTTATCAAAAATCATCTTGCGCACGGAAAGTCCGCAAACCGCGCAAGCATACTCTATTTGTACATTTGTACTTCAGGCTGCTGTCGGAAGGCTCAGCGCATACTGATGCCCAGCAATGCACCGCAGATTCCCCCGATGATATGGGTCAGTTGGGAGACATTATCGCTCAGGCGGATGCCGTCCACCACTTCCCCGCCCAGGTATAGAACGAGGACCAGAATCAGGGTAACCGGGATGCTGCCGTTCTTCATGCCCGACAGCGAGGACATAACGATCATCATAAACACGATGCCGGATGCCCCCAGCAGAGCCGAGCCTGGGAAAAAGAGCCACTGGACCAGGCCGGAGACCAGCGCAGTAATGAGAATCGCGCTGAGCAGATTACGGCTGCCATACTTTTCTTCCAGCGGCGGGCCAACCACCAGGATCATCATCATGTTGCCGATATAGTGGGAGTAACCGGAATGGCCCAGCACATGCAGGAAAAAACGTGCGTACGTCAGTGGGTCCAGCAGGCTGGAGTGGTAAACACAGAAAAGCTTTGTTGTCGTCCAGCCACCGGTCAGGCCGTTCAGAACAAGCGCACCGAAGGACAGGAGGGCAAAGGTCAGCACGACCGGAGAATTGTAGCTTACCCGTACAAGTTTTTTCATTGCTCTTCCTGACCGCTCACTACGGTTACGACAACCGCACCGTTTTCCACGGCGAGGTCGACCCTGCTGATGGCTGCACCGCGATTAGCGATAATGCTTTCGGCAATGGCATCCTCAATCTGCTTCTGAATCACTCGGCGCAGGTTTCTGGCACCGTAAACGGCGGAATAGGCTTCCTTCACCAGATAGTCCAGCACCTCGTCGGTCCAGGTCAGGTCCATGTTCTTGCGGAGCATAACGTCCTTCACCTCGTTGAGCATCAGGACGGCAATGGCACGGAAGTTCTCTTCACTGAGGCTATTGAAGCAGACGATCTCGTCGACGCGGTTAATAAATTCGGGACGCAGGAACTCATTCAGCGCACTGACGGCGCGTTCCTTGCTCAGCTCGTTCATCGTACCGCCAAAGCCCACACTGTTGGTGCGGCGTGTGCTGCCGGCGTTAGTCGTCATGATAATAACGGTGTTTTCGAAATTCACTACGCGCCCCTGGGAATCGGTAATACGGCCGTCGTCCAGGATCTGGAGCAGGATGTTCATGACATCCGGGTGAGCCTTTTCGATTTCATCAAAGAGGACCACGGAATAGGGCTTACGGCGGATCTTTTCCGTCAGCTGGCCGGCCTCATCATAGCCCACGTAGCCCGGAGGAGAACCAACCAGACGGGACACCGCAAATTTCTCCATAAACTCGGACATATCCAGACGGATCAGGGATTCGGGGCTGTCGAACAGATCTGCGGCCAGCTGCTTGACCAGCTCGGTCTTACCGACGCCGGTACCACCCACGAAAATAAAGCTGACCGGTTTACGCTTAGTCTTGAGGCCGACACGGCTGCGCTTGATTGCCGTGCATACAGAGGCAACTGCCTCGTCCTGCCCCACGATGTGGGCCTTGAGGCGCTTATCCAGATTGGCCAGACGGTCCAGCTCGTTCTCGGTAATGCCGGAGGCCGGGATCTTTGTCCAGAGTTCAATGATGCGGGCAAGATTTTCGGTAGTAAGCTGGGGGCGGCCCTTCGCCTCCAGCTCGTCGAGTTGCTGGTTGAGCTGGATCTCCTTGCTGCGCAGCTCCGCGATACGGGCATAGCGCTTGTCGAGCAGTTCATCCAGGTTTTCGGCATTCTGCGGGACTTCCGCAGAGGCCAGCGCCTCCCGCTCAAAGACAATGTTCTCCAGATCCTTCTCCGCCAGCATACGGCGGTTGATGTCCGGATCCTTCAGGTTGACATCCGAGCAGGCTTCGTCCAGCAGGTCGATGGCCTTGTCCGGAAGGAAACGGTCCGTAATATACCGCTCCGACAGCAGGACGGCCTGGCGGCACATCTCGTCGGAAATGGCGACCCCGTGATAATCCTCGTAGTAATGGGCAATGCCGCGCATAATGGTGATGCTGTCCTCGATGGAGGGCTCGTTCACCGTGACCGGCTGGAAGCGGCGCTCCAGGGCGGAATCCTTTTCAATATGCTTGCGGTATTCGGCAAAGGTGGTAGCACCGATGACCTGCACCTCACCGCGGGACAGGGCCGGCTTCAGAATATTGGCCGCATTCATGCTGCCCTCCGCGTCACCCGCGCCCACAATGGTGTGGACCTCGTCAATGACCAGGATGACATTCCCCTGCTTCTTGATTTCCTCAATGAGTCCCTTCATACGGCTCTCGAACTGACCACGGAACTGCGTGCCGGCGACAAGGCCGGTCATGTCCAGCAGATAGACCTGCTTTTCCCGCAGCTTATAGGGCACATCGCCATTGGCAATGCGCTGGGCCAGGCCTTCTGCAATCGCCGTTTTGCCGACACCCGGCTCACCGATGAGGCAGGGGTTATTCTTCTGGCGGCGGTTCAGGATCTGAATGACACGCTCCAGTTCTTCTGCACGCCCGATCATTGCGTCCAGCTTGCCGGCCTTTGCCCGGGCCGTCAGATCGATGCAGTAGCTGTCCAGGAACTTGCGTCTGGGCGGACGGCCGCCCTCTTTACGGGTTTCCCTGCCGTTTGCCGCACTGCCGCCGTCGGTCTCGCCGCGGTTGCCTGCGTTGCGGGCCGGGCCGCCGAAGAGCTTATTAAAGAACGGGAAGGTGGCGGTCTTGCCGTCGTCCTCTTCTTCAGAACCTTCTTCGTTGCTGCCCTGGCCGAGCATATCCTCCATGCTGTTCATAGCATTCATCATTTCCCCGGTGAAGTTTTCAATATCTTCATCCGAGAGACCCATTTTGTTAATGACGTCGTCCACCGGCTTGATGTGCATTTCACGGGCACATTTCAGGCAAAGGCCCTCATTTTTAGTAACGCCGCCTTCGATTTTTGTAATAAAGATCACTGCCGGGTTAACCCCGCAGCGTGAGCAAACAGTTGTGTCCATCGTTTACCTCCTGTTTAAGTGGATGCCGCCTCAGAGGAGCATGCCGGTAATGAACCGGAACTCCAGGAAGAAGCGGGCCAGCGTAGTTCCGGCCAGAGTCTGCTGCCCGATGACGAGCCCCAGAAAGCTGAGGAACCAGCTCAGCAGAGTGCAGTACAGCAGTGACTTCACGAAACCGAGGATCGCACCGCCGATTTCGTCCAGGTTCTCCATATTGGGGATACGGAAGGAGAAATTCAGTGTGTTTGCTGCTGCGATCAGAAGAATAAGGATCAGTAAGAAGCCGATCGTCAGCCCGATAACGTAGGTTATGGTATCGCACTGTACCACAACGATCGTGTCTGTCAGGTCAAGATTCTGCGTGTCTGCCAGTGTAATGACCGTCTTTGCCAGTTCCTCGGCCTGTGTATCGTAAAAGCCAATGCGCTGCATGCATTCATAGGCATAATCATAACGCAGGGACGGGTCCGCTTCCAGAATGTCATTCAGGGAAAAGTCACTGCCGGAATAGCCCATCCGGCTCAGGATCTCCTCCCGGTTGGACAGGGAATCCATATACCCGGACACAAAGGGCTTAAAGGCCGGTATCGCCTCATAAGCGTATGCAGAGGAGAGCATGCTGCCGCCAAGAATGGCGATTACCACCGCCAGAATACCCGCAATACCGCCAATGACCCCTTTTTTATATCCGCCCCAGGTACACAGGGCGATGATGATCAGGAGCACAACATCAATGATCAGTTTCATTTTTCCCGATTCCTTTCCTGCAAGGACATCAATCCTTCGCCATCATTTCCCCGGCAGGGCCATCATACCAGATCCGGTTGAGGTAAAGCCCCTGGGGCGGCATAGTCGGCCCGGTCAGGCGGCGGTCTCCCTTTTCCAGAAGCATGGGGATGTCCTCCGGCCGGAGCTTCCCGTAGGAGGCATAGACCATCGTGCCGACCATCGCCCGGCACATATTGTACAGGAAGCCGTTAGCACAGATGGCAATAGTGATAATGTCCTCTTCCTTTTCCACACGGCAGTGGTAGACCGTGCGGACCGTCGTTTTTGTCTGCGTTCCCTCGGAACGGACAGCCTTGAAATCGTGGGTGCCTTCGAAGGCTGCTGCAGCCCGCTTCATCATATCCAGATCCAGATGCTGGG
>JAZRWD010000044.1:0-2980 GCA_045599525.1 Candidatus Limivicinus sp.
GGAAGGACTGTTGCCGTAAAGATAGTACAGATTTACGGAGAACGGAACAGTATCTTTGCCGATAATCGAGTTAGGCTCCAACAGGTCAGCCAGGGAACAACGGAGAGACTCTCCGTCCGCGGGGGCGGTAAACACTCTGCCGTTTACGACCATCACACAGCTTTGCGTGCCGGGAACATACAGCTCCGGAAGTTCTTCCGGGGGTGTATCAAACAGTGCGGAAGGGAGAAGTAGCTTACCGCTCAGTTTTTTGACGTGCCTGCTCTCAGACGTGTCGGATACAAGGTGATCCTCTGCACAAATTTCGCGCTCGGCAAGCAGATGGGAGGCGGAGAACAGGTTCTGCCCCTGCGAGAGGGAAAACGAGCCTTCCGGCAGGGCAGGGCAGAGTTTAACGTTGAGACGGCTGAGAAAAAACCAGAAGAACAACAGAAACAGCAGTGCCCCAAGGAGCACAAGCCGTCGGGACGGAAATGTTTTTGACATAGCTCCTACCTTGTTCAAGTGTTGATGGTTCATATAGACAGAACGGGACCTCTCGAGTATACTGAAGGCAGAAATCCACGAATTTCTGCCTTAACTATAAAAGAGGCAGTGTCTGTTTGCAAGGCATTTGTGAGGAATGAAATGAAAAATGTACTGGTAATAGAAGACGATCTGAATGTCTGTGAGGTACTGGCCTACTATCTGCGTAAGGACGGGAAATACTCGGTCAGCTTTGTGCATACGGCAGAAGAGGGAATCAGCCTTGTACGGACCGGTGAATACGATATAATCCTCAGCGACATTATGCTGCCGGGAATGGATGGTATTGCCTTTTGCCAGAAGGTCCGGGAGATGGTTTTTATTCCAATCATCTTTATCTCCTGCCTGGATGACGACGCTACAATCATTAAGGCCCTGAACATGGGCGGAGACGATTATCTGGTAAAACCTTTTCATGGTCCTGTTCTGCTGGCCCACATTGAGGCTGCCCTGCGCCGCTGCACAACAAAACCGGATATGGTCGAAGTGCTGGAGTTTGGTGAGCTGAGCCTGGACAGCGTCAGCCATAAGGTGACCAGGAGTGGCAGAGAGCTGTATCTTTCTCCAACGGAGTGTGACCTCCTCTGGTTCCTTGCCAGGAGGGCGGGGGCTTTTGTTACCTATGAAGAACTCTATACAGGTGTCTGGAAAAAACCCAGCCTGGGGGACTACCGGTCTTTGTTTGTGCATATCAGCAATCTGCGTAAAAAAATTGAGACTGACCCTTCCAATCCGGTATTACTGAAGACACACCCACAGGGCGGATATCTTTTCAGCGGCAAATAATTTTTTCCAATATGTCTTTTCTCCCCCAAAAGCTCTGCTGTGTTGCTCACATGTCAGTAAGACGGAAATCAAGTTGAGGCTGTTCGTACGGGAGTTGTCCGGTATTCCTGTTGACAACCATGTTCATTTGTATTAGTATCTGAAAATAAATACTATGGAAAAGGTGAAGACAAATGTCAGAATTTGCAAGACGCATAGATATTATGGAGCGGGAAGTCCAGAACCTTAAAGTCCTGACTGACTCTCTGGTCAACCCCGGTATCATTTCTTTTGCTGCCGGAGCGCCGGCTATCGAAGCATACCCGATGGATACCCTGCGCGAGATATCTCAGGAGGTTTTCCAGGCCAATTCCGCCGGCTTTGCAGCGGTTAAGTATGGTTCCACGCTTGGCAACGAAGACCTGCGCCGTCTGATCAAGGACCAGATGCTGGCACCCTGGGGCGTGCAGACCGAAATCAAAAATATTATGGTAACGACCGGCGGTATTCAGCCGATGTCCATCATCTCCTCGCTGTTCCTTAATCCGGGAGATTATGTTCTGGTGGAGACACCGTGCTTTATGCAGCCAAGCATGATCTTCAAGCAGTTTGAGGCTAATCTTATCCCCTGCAAGACAGACGATGACGGAATTGATCCGGCTGATGTGGAAGAAAAGATCAAGCAGTATAACCCCAAGCTTATTTACACGGTTCCAACTTTCCAGAATCCCACCGGCAAAACGATCAGCCTGGAAAAGAGAAAGCGTCTGGCAGAGCTTGCCACAAAGTATGATGTTGTTCTTATTGAGGATGACCCGTATCGTGAGATCCGCTACAGCGGGGAAGGCCTGCCGTATATTAAGGCATTTGATACCAGTGACAATGTGGTTTTGGTCAACAGCTTCAGCAAGGTCTTCTCTCCCGGCGCACGTCTTGGATATATGGTTGCCGGTGATGCAATCATGGATAAGTGCAAGAACCTTAAGCTTGGCCTGGATACCTGCACCAACGGTATCTCTCAGGCACTGTTTGCCGAGTTCCTGCGAAGAGGGCTGTATCCCGCACACCTCAAGATGCTCAACGACATGTACCGCAGCCGTCGCGATGCTATGCTGAACGCATTGGATGCCTCTTTCCCCGAGGGAACAAAGCATACCTGCCCGGATGGCGGCTACTATGTCTGGGTAGAGCTTCCGGAACAGATCAACGCGACTGCGTTGAAGGCAGAGATTGCCGAGAAGCTGAACATTTGCTATGGCGATGGTTCAATCTTCTTCACTGAGGGTAACCCCGAGGGAGCCGGCAGAAACTGCATGCGTATGAACTTCAGCGGCCTGACAGAAACGGTAATCGACGAAAACATCCGTAAGCTCGGCGCATTCTTCTGCACGAAGCTCTGATTATTAAGAATATAGCAAAGGATAGATAACACCTCTGCCGACCTACTTGGTCAGCGGAGGTGTTTTGTCCTTTGTATGTGCCCGGTTTTGCGCTGCTGTCGGATTCGGAATGGCATCGGCGGCAGTGTTCTTCAACGTGAGAGGGATAGAAAAAGGGGCTGTAAAAAAAGTCCCTAAATAGCAAGGCATCGGACCCTGAAAAAGGTGTATCCGATGCCTTGTTTCTGTTATGTTGAAAAAACAGCGAATTTTTGCGCACTTATCCGGAACCTGCGGTTTTTACGGCAGAT
>JAZRWD010000045.1:0-6900 GCA_045599525.1 Candidatus Limivicinus sp.
CTCTGCCTGCCGACATGCGTGTGGATGAAAAGGCGGTTCAGATTATCAGATTTCTGCTTCTTCATCAGTTGCTTCCGTCTTGGGCAGATGGGGGAGCAGGGAAGGGAAGAGAAGCAGGCAATGCAGGAACATCACAAGTCCCTGGCCAAACAGGAGCAGCAGAACAGAAAGCATGGGCGCATAGAGCAGGCTCCAGACAGTTCCCACCAGCATTCCGATGCTGAACAGCGCAGCCATCACTGAACGGATCGGGTGCATGAGTGTGAGGATCAGTGCGTTTTTCAAGGTCCCCCGCAGGATATTATCAAATATAGTGTGAAGTACAAAGCTGTAGTCCGTCCAGCCAAGCGCCAGAAGCAATCCGATCGTCAGCACAGCGCAGATTCCATACCGGGCAGCGCCGGTCAGCCACTGCTGCGCCAGCAGAAAATACCACAGATCAAGTCCCAGAATTCCCACTGCAAGCAATCCGGCAAGTCCCAGAAGAAATCCCTGCTTCCAGTTTTTGCCCAACGCAGAAAAGAAAGGCCGGATACTGCCGGTCTGGTTTTCGCGAATAATGCCCATGCACACGGTATACGCAGCAGCCGTTGCGGCTCCGCCGGTAATTACAGGAAAGCACAGAATTGTCCACAACAGGTTTACCACAACAACATCAAACAGCTGCCCCAGAAATCGCCAGAAAGGATTATTGATATTCAGAATGTTCATGGTTTTGCCCTCCTTTTTTGGACAGTATAGCACATTCCTTCGGAAAAGGATACGCAAAAATCTGTGTTCTGCGGCGAAAAAATGCAGCAAAGAAAAGCAGAATATTACACACCAAGCGCAAATCATTGCATAGCAAACCAATCTCTGTTTGACTATAATTTTACCATCTCCAAAAATCTGATTGGGGCACCAAATTAAGGAGGACGCGAAATGAAAAAGAGAACCATTCGAATTCTTGCGCTGGCCCTTGTGCTGGTAATGACAATGGGCCTTGCGGCATGCGGAGGCAGCAGCAAAGGCTCCGGTGATGAGTATGCCATCACCTACTGGCTTTCCAGAGCGGAAGACAGCTCGCTTTATGCCGAATACGAGGAAAACCCTGTTATCAACTACATCACCCAGAATCACGAATTCAACGGCAAGCATATTGCCTTTGACTTTGTCACCGCACCTCCGGGCGGTGAGGCCGATGACTTTAATAACCTGATGGGCACCGGCAGTTATTGCGATATTATGAGCATGTCCATGTCCGGTTCCTCCCCCGCCCAGCTGTACTCCGAGGGTATGGTCTGGGATCTGACCGAACTGGTTCCGGAGCATATGCCCAACCTGATGGCATTCCTGGAGGCCAATCCGGATCTGGCCGACGACTTCTATTCCTATGTGGACGGTGAAACCAAGATCCTGTCCCTCACCGGTTTTGCTGATATTCCCGACCCCAATTTCGAGGGCTTCTGCTATCGCCGTGACTGGATCGTCAAGTACGGCAAGAATCCCATGAACGGCCAGAGCTTCAGCGGTGGCTTTGCTGTTGCCGGTGATATTAACAGCTGGACCGACGATGTGGTATTCCCCAGCGGCGGCAGCGATCCCATCTATATCAGCGACTGGGAATGGATGTTTGAAATCTTTACCACCGCACTTGAGGATCTGGGCATTACCGACGGCTACTGCTATTCCCTGTTCTATCAGGGCTATATGCAGACCGGTGACCTGTACACCGGCTTCGGCGGCGGCGCACCCTTCTGGTATGCCGATGGCGATACCATCGTCAATGGCGTTACTACTGACAATATGCGTGCATTTGTGCAGTGCATGAACACCTGGTACAACAACGGCTGGATGGATGCTGCATTCGATGAGCACACCAACGATATGTTCTTTGCTGTTGACTCCTCCAAGGTGTTCCAGGGCAAGGTCGGCCTGTGGCAGGGTCGTATGTCCACCATCGGTACCCAAATCGACAGCGGCTCCGACTACACCGAAGGTGCTATGGTCTTTGGCTGCCGTCAGCCCATCAATGATATCTATGGCGGTGCTGAGCAGCAGGGCAAGATTCCCAATGCTATGTATCAGTACTCCCGGAAGAATGGTGACTATGTGGTGCTTACCGACAAGATGGACGAGGACGCTGTGATCGCATTTCTGGAATTTGCCGACTTCCTGTATACCGACGAGGGTAAGCTTCTGGGCAATGTGGGCATGAATCAGGAGCAGTACGAGAAGACCCCAAGTGCCTTCTACGAAAAGAACGGCCTTACCGAGGGCGCCTACACCGTGGAAGTGGTGGACGGTAAGAATGTGTACCACCCCAAGGTCAACCCCACTACCACCGTGTTCAATGCAGTCTGCTTGAGCCGTATCGGCGTGCGCCTCACTATGAACGACGGTCTGGACCGCGGCTATGACAACGTCACCGCACAGGCTGTTGCCAACTGGGACTATTACCCCAACACCGCCAAGATTCCTTCCAGAGTCACCGCTTCCATGACTCCCGAGCAGAATCAGCAGGTCTCCAAGATCCGAGCTTCTCTGGATCCCTTCCAGCAGCGAGTGGTTCCCGCCATGATCAAGGGCGAGGGCTACGATGTCTGGAATGATGCCGACTGGGAGAGCTTCTGCAAGGATATCAACAAGTACCGGGCATCTGAGATCACTGCAATTTATCAGACTGTTCTGGATTCCTGCGGCTAAAGGAGGCTGCTCCTATGGCAAAAACAAAAACAGATAAGGCCCCTAAGAAGCTGGCAAAGCCGGGCACCTGGGCCTATGATCTGCAGAAAAACTGGATCCTGTATGTGCTGTTTATCCCTGTTCTGGTGTGGATGATCCTGTTCCACTATATTCCCATGGGCGGCCTGGTTATGGCCTTCCAGAATTACAGCATCAAGAAGGGCCTGTTTGGCTCCCAGTTTGTCGGCTGGGCAAACTTCATTGATCTGTTTACCGGCGATGGATTCCAGCTGGCCTTCCGCAATACCTGCGCCATGGCACTGCTGAGCCTGACACTCGGCTTCGTTCCGACCATTCTGTTTGCCATTGCGCTGACCAATTTCCCCTATAAACGGCTGGGAAGAACCTTCCAGCTGGCAAGCTATCTGCCCAACTTTATCTCCGCTGTGGTTATGTGCTCCCTGGCCAGTGAGTTCCTCAGCGCCCGGGGTGCCATCACTCAGGTGCTGGCCTTCTTCGGCGCAGAAAAGCAGAACTGGCTGTCCAATCCCGATATCCCGGTGTTCTGGCTGATCTATACCTTCCTGGGTATCTGGCAGGGCATCGGCTGGGGCTCTATCGTCTATGTTGCCTCTATTCACAACATCAGCGGTGAATACCACGAGGCCGCAGCCATTGACGGTGCAAACCGCCTGCAGCGGATCCTGCACGTGACCATCCCCGGCATTCTGCCCCTGGTGATCATGCTGTGGACCATGAACATCGGCATGGTGTTCAAAATGGTCGGCAATAACATCCTGCTTCTGGAAATGCCCAAAACCTATGTGGTGGCGGATGTCCTGTCCACCTATACTTACCGTATGAGCTTTGAAGGTGCTGCCAACTATGGCCTCTCCACAGCTTCCGGTCTGTTCCAAAGTGTTCTCGGAACCTTCCTGCTGATCACTTCCAATAAGCTCAGCAGAAAGCTCGCCGGTTCTTCTTTGTTCTGAGGGAGGAGATTGCGATGAAAAAGAAACCTCGCAGCGGAATGATAGAGCCCACCGGTATCGGCTCTACGATTTCCAATATCCTTGTAGGCCTCGTCCTGCTTATGGTTGCCTTCAGCAGCGTTGTCCCTATGTGGCATGTGCTGATGAGCTCCATATCCAACGGCAAAGCGCTGTTCGCCAGCGAAGGTCTGGTACTGCTGCCGGCAGGAGGCTTTAACTTCGGCGGCTATCAGCTCCTGTTTCAGGACAGCGAAATTATCCGCTCCTATGTGGTGACGATCTTCTATGTGGTCGGCACCGCCGGACTGGGTCTGGTGCTCAATGTTCTGGGCGGTTATGTGCTCAGTCAGCCCAGCAAGCTCCGTGGTGTCATGATGGGTATCGTTATGATGTCCATTATGTTCAACGGCGGCCTGATCCCCAGCTACATGGTGAACCGGTCTCTGGGTCTGGTAGGCAATCCTCTGGCGGTGATCATTCCCGGCTGTACCAACGCCATGATGATCATCATGCTGATGAATTCCTATCTGCAGGTACCGCAGGCAACCGTTGAGGCTGCACGAATCGACGGTGCAGGACACCTGCAGGTCATGTTCCAGGTTATGCTGCCTCAGGCCAAGGGAATGGCGCTGGTTACTACGGTCAATACGGCTCTGGGCGCATGGAACGACTGGTTCGCAGCACAGATCTATCTGCCCCGCAACCGGGAATGGTGGCCTCTGCAGATGATTATCAAGGATCTGACTGCCCGAAATCAAGATTTCCTGAACTATGCGAACCCGGATTATAACCGCTATCTGATCCAGTATGTCGTAATTGTTGTTGCAACGCTTCCGGTGCTGCTGCTCCTGCCGACCTTTATCAAAAAGCTGGAGGACAACATGGTGCTGGGCGCTGTCAAAGGATAAAAGAGAAAAGGAGAAATTTTACTATGAAAAAACGCATTGCTCTTATTCTGGCTGCCGCCATGCTGCTGAGCATGCTGGCAGCATGCGGAAATACCGCAGCTCCCGAGCAGACTACTGCTGCTCCTGCAGCCACTGAGGCTGGGGATACCGAAGTGCATCTCTGGGATGGCCGGTATGTACTGGACATCGAAGGCATGCTGTCCTGGGTACATTTCAATGAAGACGGTACATACTATGGCCTGTACTTCGGCGGCTCCGCTACCGAAGCAGGTGTCTGGGAGTTGGCTGAGGAAGAGCTGGAGTACCGTGTGGCCTTTGAGGATGAAAATACCTTCGCCACTGCCAGCCAGGTTGTGATCATGACCTCCTACACCACCGGCAACCCTGTGAAGGTTGCCTACGCTGAGGATGCACTCCGCGATATGTCCCTGAAGGGCATGGCTAACCACCGCACTCTGATCCACGAGGCAGATTACGAATACAATGCCGACAGAGACGAAACTCCTCTGCTGCTGTATGTGTTCTTTGCCAACAACGAGATCGGCTCTACCTTTAACCTCTATCACAACGGCAGCTTTGAGGACGTCACCGGGGATGCTTTCCTGGAGGGCACATGGAAGATGACCGGTGCAGGCACCTATGATCTGGTGTATGATGGCGGCGTTACCGGCACTCTGACCGTTGCCGGGGACGGCAAGACCGCTCAGATCGTCCGCTCTGACGGAACCTCCGTGGATGTGCGGGATGATTACAACGAGCCCAGCAATGCAATCGCACAGCTGATGAGTCTGCGTCAGGATGATGCGCAGGTCGGTCTGCCCATGGGCGTTGGCCTGCGGATCGACGGCTACTCCGACGGCACCTGCCAGCTGATTGTGGAAGTGGCTGCTGTTGGTGCTGAGCTGGTGGCTGACCAAGGCACCTATGAGGTTTCCCCCGCCATGAAGCCCACCTTCCACTTTGAAGTTGCCGGCGATATTGAGGGTACTCCTGACTACGCCACCGCTTCTGAGGCCGGTATTTCCTTCACTGTTGCCTATCGGGCTGAAACCTCCGTTGAGTTTAACGGAACCTCCACTCCTCTGACTGTTGACGCAGAACTGGTCGGTATCTACAATCCCAATGCTGTTGCCGCTGAGCCTCAGGTCATTAACACCATGTGTGCCGACGAGGCTGCTGTTGAAGGCCTGCCCATGTCCGTGGGTCTGCGGGTCGACTGCTATGATGACGGCACCGCTGTACTGGTCATGGAGATCGCTGCTCTTGGTGCAGAGCTGGAAGTTGACCATGGTACCTATGAAGTCTCTGAGACCATGAAGTATACCTTCAACTTTGAGACTGCCGGTGAGGTCATCGGCAATCCCGACTATGCTACCGCAACTGCCGAGGGTCTGGATATCCACGTGGGCTATAAGGCAGATCTGGATGTTATCTATGGCGATACCACAATGCCCGTGAGCATTGATGTGGAACTGGTCGGATTCCACCACGCATAAATCCTGCTAAGCATTTGGGCACACGGCGAATCCGCCGTGTGCCCTTTTTTCGGTGGTTCCGTTGAAGAAATTGACGGAATATTATATAATCATGTATTATCAGCGAAAGGATATGTGCCTATGTTTACGTGGAACCGGTATCAGCTGGGTGTCTGCTATTATCCGGAGCATTGGCCTCGGGAGCTTTGGAGTGACGACCTGCGGAGAATGAAGCAGGCTGGATTGGAAACCGTCCGAATCGGAGAGTTTGCATGGACGATCTTTGAGAGATCGGAGGGCATATTTACATTCGACCTTTTTGACGCATTTCTGGAGTTGTGCCAGGAGGCGGACATGAAGGTAATTATGGGAACGCCAACCGCAACGCCGCCGGCATGGCTGACGGAGAAATATCCGGAGGTGCTCAATGCCATGCCGGACGGCACACTGCTTCGCCACGGAGCACGGCGGCATTATAATTATAATTCCCCTGTGTATCAGCGTCTCAGCTGCCGGATTGTGGAGGCCATGGCGCAGCACTATGCGCAGCATCCCTGCGTTGTGGGCTGGCAGATCGATAACGAGTTGAACTGTGAAACCGACCGTTTCCACTCGGAGGCGGATCACGCTGCCTTCAGAAGTTGGCTGAAGGAGAAATACGGCAGCCTGGATGCGCTGAACGCCGCCTGGGGAAGTGTGGACTGGAGCCAGACCTACACGGACTGGGAGCAGCTCCATACACCCAGACCTGTACTGTTTGGCGGCTACAGCCCCAATATGATGCTGGATTACTTCCGCTTCGTTTCGGATAGCTGCATCCGGTTTGCCGGGATGCAGGCGCAGATCCTGCGCAGATATGTC
>JAZRWD010000046.1:0-4121 GCA_045599525.1 Candidatus Limivicinus sp.
AGGATACGCTCCCTGCTTCGCTTCCCCGCCGTCGGCTGGTCTCCGTTCGTATCGGCCTTGCACTTGTCCTGCCGACCGTCCCGCAGAGCGGCAGAGAGCACATACACCGGGGGAAAGCCATAGGTCATCAGATTATGAAAACCGGAGGTGAGCAGCTTCATGCAGTTCACACTCACGGGCAGCAGCAGAGCGCAGAGCATCAGCAGAGCCCGTTTCCCGCCGTCCTTTGTGTTGAGGAACAGACAGACAAAATCTGCAGCCAGAAGCAGAGCGCAGGCCAGGTTTGCCCAGCGGGATACACCACCGCGAACGAGGTCGTAATACCCACGGTAATAGTAGCCAAGGAAGGTAGTAAAGGTCAGGCGCAGGCGGAACAGCAGGCTGTTTTCGCTGGCAATGTTTGTCCGGGCATAGTCTCCCAGACTGATTCCCTGCAGGCGCAGGGCCAGAAGCTCCACCCCGTAATACAGTATCGCACCGCAGGCCAGGACAGCCACAAAACGAAGGCCCCGCAGGAAAAGCGCTTTGGCCGGCATCTCCCCCTCAGCGATCCGGCGGATCATCCAGACCAGCAGCAGGCTTGCCGTTACCGCCAGATATGCCTGATAAATACTCATCGTCAGCATGACCAGGCAGGCCGCCGGGAAGGCCGACAGCTTATTCTCCTGCGCCGCAGTCAACGCAGCCAGCACCGCAAACAGCAGGCTCAGCGCATAGGGGGCGGCGGTAAACATATAGGTATAGGTGACGGTCTGGGCCGGAAACGTCACGAAGGCCGCAGCGACCAGGCCCTGCAGCAGAGGCCGGCGAATCCGGCAGAGCTGCACGACCGCACAGGCGGCGATGCTCAGCATAAGCAGACTCAGGATGCCATACAGCCAGGGCATGGAGTTGTCGGGAAACAGAAGCCGGCTAAGCTCCAGCCCCCAGCGCCCGGACTCTGTCGTGAGCCCCTTGCTGAACAGGCACTGGATATCATCGTGATTGACCAGCTTGTTGGTAAAGAAATAACCGTATGCTGCCAGCCCGGAAAGCAGGGCACTGAAAAACGGAATGCGGTGCATACGCAGCCATGCCTCCCCGTTTTCCGACAGGAGTGAGGATCGCAGTTTACTTGTGGCAGTCTCAGCCGGATTGCTCATGGATCATTATCCCCTTGGGTATAAATTTTCAAGTGTAGTATACCATGCCTTATCGGGAAACGGGAGAACAAAATGAAAATTCCCCCGCCCGCAGGCAGGGGAATTCGTCTTGCGCAACACATTCTTCGCTTATTTTCTTCTCGGATTAAAGATCGTATTGGTCTCGCACTTTGCCTCACAGTAAATGCAGCGATAAATACGTGCATCCCGGTCGGTCAGACGGAAGACCTGACGCAGTTCCTGTTCCGTGGAGCTGATGCAGCGCGGGTTTTTGCAGCTGATGACATCGGTCAGCACCTCCGGCAGAGCCGTGCTGCGTTTTTCGACCAGCTCACCGTCACGAATAATGGCCACCGTGATGCCCGGGTCTTCATAGCCCAGCACATCAAAGTTAATGTCGATTGCCTGGTCGATCTTAATGATGTCCTTGCGGCCGGTCTTCTGGCTGGCTGCATTCTTGATGATGGCCACCTGGCAGTCCAGCTTGTCCAGGTTCAGCAGCTGGTAGATTTCCATGCCGCGGCCTGCAGTAATGTGGTCAATGACGTAGCCGTCGTGAATTGCGTCTATATTCATGCGTTCGTTCCTCCCGCGTCAATGCCCAGAAGCTTCAGGATCAGGGCCATGCGCATATACTTACCGTTCAGCACCTGCTTGAAGTAGCAGGCACGGGGGTCATTGTCGATTGCCACGGAGATCTCGTTCACGCGGGGCAGCGGGTGCATGATGCACAGGTCCTTTTTGGCGTTGTCCAGCTTGTCCGGGGTCAGAATATAGCTGTCCTTCAGGCGGAGGTAATCCTCTTCGTTGAAGAAACGTTCCCGCTGTACACGGGTCATATAGAGGATATCCAGCTCCGGCATGGCACCGACCAGATCCTTGGTCTGGTTGTAGTCAATGTTGTTTTTCCGCAGAACGTCCTTCTTCACATAGCTGGGAAGCTTCAGTTCTTCCGGGGAGATCAGCACAAAACGCACGCCGGCATAGCGGGACATCGCTTCAATAAGCGAGTGGACCGTACGGCCGAACTTCAGGTCGCCGCAGAGGCCGATGGTCAGATTATCAAAAGTACCCTTTTCCCTGTAGATCGTCAGCAGGTCGGCCAGGGTCTGGGTCGGGTGGTTATGGCCGCCGTCACCTGCATTGATCACCGGAATGGAGGCATTCATCGCAGCGACCATCGGTGCGCCTTCTTTGGGGTGACGCATAGCGATAATATCGGCATAGCAGGAAACGGTCTTTGCCGTGTCGGCTACACTCTCGCCCTTCGCTGCGGAGCTGGAACCCGCGCTGGAAACAGACAGCACATTGCCGCCCAGCTCATCCATTGCCGCCTCAAAGCTCAGGCGGGTACGGGTGGAGGGTTCAAAAAACAGTGTCGCCAGCTTTTTCCCGTGGCAGACCTCGGCATACTTTGCGGGGTTTGCAATAATATCCTGCGCAACGCCCACCAGCTCAAGGATCTCATCGGTGGACAGGTCGTTGATACTCAGCAGGCTTCTCATGCGTTGGCTCCGATCCAGCTTTCATCAGAGGGATTATTGCGGAACTGCAGCAGGCGTGCCACATCGCTCTCCTTTACATAACCGGTCTCTGCTGCTACACGGGCGATCACGTCGAAGTTCGTCAGGGAGTAGTTGGTCACGTTAGCCGCAGCAAGACGCTCCAGGCCCTTCTTCATGCCGTAGGTGAAGATGGACACGACACCCAGAACCTCAGCACCTGCTTCGCGCAGGATCTCAACGACCTCGATGACACTGCCGCCGGTGGAGATCAGGTCTTCCACAACAACGACCTTCTCGCCCGGGGTCAGCTTTCCCTCGATCTGGTTCTTGCGGCCGTGGTCCTTTGCGCCGGAACGGACATAACCCATCGGGATACCCAGAATGTGGGCAGTAATGGCCGCGTGGGCAATACCTGCGGTAGAGGTGCCCATCAGGACATCCGCCTCAGGGAAATGCTCCTTGATCAGCTGAGAAAGGCCCAGCTCCACATCGGTGCGGACAGCCGGAGCCGTCAGCGTGAGGCGGTTGTCGGTATAGACCGGGCTCTTAATGCCGCTGGCCCAGGTAAAGGGCTCTTCGGGGCGGAAGAATACGGCCTGAATGGCCAGCAGGTCCTTTGCGATCTGAATTTCCAGTTTTTCCATGTTATACATCCTCCATTCGAATTGGCTTACCGTTCAGGGCTCAGCCCACAAACTCTTCCACGCAGCGGCGGTAGGCAGCTACGGGATCCTCCGCGCCGGTAATCGGGCGGCCGACTACAATATAATCCGAGCCGATCTTCTTTGCCTCAGCCGGAGTCATCACACGCTTCTGGTCGCCCTTGTCTCCGCCGGCAAAGCGGACACCCGGGGTAACCGTCACAAAGCCCTCGCCGCAGCGCTCGTGGACCTTGCCTGCCTCCAGCGGGCTGCAGACAATGCCGTCCAGACCGGCGGTCTTTGCGTTTTCCGCATAGTGCATAACGGTCTCGTCCATCGGCCGGTCGATCCACAGCTCATCCTTCAGCGCAGCGTCATCGGTAGAGGTCAGCTGGGTGACCGCAATAAGCAGCGGACGGGTACCATCCTCGCGGGTCAGGCCCTCCAGGGCACCCTTCATCATGGCCACCGTGCCGGCGGCATGCACGTTGCACATGTCCACATCCAGGTGTGAAAGGACAGACATCGCCTTCTTAACGGTGTTCGGAATGTCGTGCAGCTTCAGATCCAGAAAGATCTTGTGGCCGCGCTTCTTGATCTCACGGACAATTTCCGGGCCCTCGGCATAATACAGCTCCATGCCGATCTTCACGAAAGGCTTTTCCTCCGTAAAGCGGTCCAGAAATGCCAGGGTCTTTTCCTTGCTGTCAAAATCGCAGGCAATAATAACGTCTTTTCCCATTTTTATCTCCTTCCAAGCTCTGCGAGAGCTTCAATACCATACTTTTTCATTGTTGCCGGCAGGGCTTCCACAATATCCCGGCAGGCAAAGG
>JAZRWD010000047.1:0-10692 GCA_045599525.1 Candidatus Limivicinus sp.
CCGTCGCTCTTCAGGACGCGGCGGTAGACCTGGTAAGCAGTTGCGCCCTTAACGGCATACCACTGCAGCTGAACGCCGCTAGCCGTGTTCATGATTGCATCAACGTCGTTGCCGAGAGCATCCTTCTTGACCAGGAGGATCGGCGTGTCCAGACGGGCACAGGTCAGGCCTTCGGGATCGGGGTTGCCGATACGTGCCGGTTCGGTGGAGGTTGCTTCAAAGCGGGAAGCAACAGAGAATGTGTAGATCTCACCGCTGATCAGCTTGCCGGCAGGGATGATATACTCATCAACATCACCAGTATTGTTCACGATGACTTCCCAGACATTGGAGGCGCCAAGTGTGCCGGTCTTTACGTAGATAACGTAATCCTTAACGTTCGGGACCTTGTTCCAGGTAATCTTGATGCCTTCGGCAAGGTTTTCAATGGTCTTCAGGACCGGGGTGGGAAGAGAGCAGGCCAGGATACCGGTCGGGTTATAATAGCTGCGGCTGCTTCCCTTGACGGCGACAACGGTGTAATAGTAGATCTCGCCGGCCGGTACGCCCTTATCCACATACTTTGTTTTGGTGCTGTCAACGGTGAAGTGCTTGCTGGAAACATCTTCAAAGCTCTTACCATAAGCACGGCGGATG
Organism: Candidatus Limivicinus sp.; assembly: GCA_045599525.1. GTDB lineage: Bacteria > Bacillota > Clostridia > Oscillospirales > Oscillospiraceae > Limivicinus. Next base: position 637 of record JAZRWD010000047.1, read on the forward strand.
ACCTCATAGCTTTCTGCGCCGGAAACGGCCGTCCAGGTAACGGTCACATCGCCGTTATTATCCACTGCGCTGACCAGACCGGGAGTAGCCAGATAGGTCACGGTCACGCCACTCGTCTCGTGAGCACCCTCAACGTTGCTCTTTGTGTGATAAGCAGAAACAGCATAGGAGTAGGTGGTGCCGGAGGTCATGTTGGCATTATCGATAAAGCTGGTGTCGGTAACTTCCTTCTGGAAGGTCCAGGCGCCGGTGGTACCGACTCTGCGGTATACACGATAGGTATCTGCTGCGGGAACAGGGCTCCAGCTGACGGTGATGCCGCCTTCAACACACTTGGCAGCAGAAATTGCCATCTGGGGAACTTCCAGACGGATAGCCAGACGGCCGGTGGTATCCCAGCTGCCGTTGGAGCCGTCGTCCGGGCTGATGTTGGCGATTGCGTAGTAGTAATTCACGCCGAAATCGGCCTTATCCTCATACGTGTTGGAGGTTGCGCTGACCGGGGCGCCCTTGTTCAGGATCTCTGCGTCAACAGCGGTCTGGCCTTCTTTCCAACGCAGGATGGTGTAACCGCCGCTGCGTGCGACCGTGTTCCAGTACAGCTTGATGCCGTTAACGGTGTTCTCTGCATTAATGATGGTAACCGGTGCCAGATAGTGCACAGACGGAATCAGATCCGAATTGGTTTCGTATGCGCCGGTCTCGTCGTTCTTGAGGGCACGTACGTTGTATTCGTATTTGACATCGCTCTGCAGACCACCGATGGTGCCATCTGCCAGGTCAACGTATTCCGTAACAGAACTGCCGATCACACGATAGATATAACCCCAGTTCGTGTCACCCTTGACACGACGGAGAATATCGTATGCGACAACACCGGGTTCGGTGCTGGCCATCCAGGTGACCTTAACGCCACCGGCGGTGTTTTCTGCACGGATGTTCTTGGGAGCTGCGATGGTGAACAGGGGGTCGTTCTCGGTGGAACCCTCTGCATCTTCGACGTCCTCAGCTTCTTCCGGCTCTTCTTCGGGTTCCTCTGCGGGCTCTTCTGCAGGATCTTCAGAAGGTTCTTCTGCGGGGACTTCCTCTGCAGGATCAGCCACGGGGACTTCTTCTGCAGGCTCTTCTGCCTCAGCTACGATTACCTCGATCTCGGAAACCGCTTCTGCGGCAAGCTCTTCCATCGCTTCTTCAGCGAAGGCGCCCGGAACCAGAGACACTACCATAAGCAGGCTCAGGAGGAGGGCAAGGCTGCGCTTTGCAATATTTCTCATGTTCATTTACCTCCGTAATTGTTCCTTACCGAAGCCGGTACCGGGCCCGATAATTAGAATTACAAATTTGTTACAAAATCATTATACACAGTTTTCAATAGATTGCAAGACAATTTTTTCGGTTGCAAAAAAAAATCTTTAGCTGCACCTTGATTCCGTCGTGCCGGAATACCGTGAAGTTCTGACTCGCCCTTCCCGTCAGCAATCTTATTTCTTCCCGGCGGTAAATTTTCGTTTCAGGAAGTTGCTGCCCTTGACCAGCCAGTTCTGCTTTTCCATAAACAGGCAGGGCTGCTCCCGGTAGGCAATGTTGTTCGTTTCCAGCCAGATGTCCAGCAGACGCTCACTGACAAAGCCGAAGACCCGCTGATCGTAGGGAGAATAGGAAGAAATGTCCAGCCGTTGCTCCAGCGTGAAAAGGACATCGAAGAGCCACTGACACCAGGCACAGAAAAGGTCGTACCGCATAACAAACATATTAAAGCGGTGGCCAACAGTCCGTTTCATGCTACGATCCCAGGCAGGAAGATACTCCGGATAGCGCTCAGCCAGAATTGCCCGGGTGAGGTCGAGATCTCCGGCGTGGTGGGCATGGGCATACTGGCTGTAATTGGTTTCAATATAGTAGTTGCGCGGTTTGGGCAACAGCACCGGAGCCTCCTGCAGGATTTTTTCCAGCTCTGCGCCGGTCAGAATCCGGCTCCAGGGGTCACCCGACTTCCGTTTTGCGCTGAAATACCGACGGTAGTGAGCCAACCCGATGTAATCTGCCCGCAGATTTTTCCATGCCCAGTAAAGCCCGGTCAGTTCACAGTAGTTCGCGTTTTTTTCGCTGATATTTTCTCCTGTATCATCCTTTATATATCCCAGGTCCAGCGCTGTTCCGTCCGGGTTAAATTTTCCCGCTGCCCCCACATGGACGGGCAAATAGACCGGGTCAGCCGGCATTCGATATGCCTTATGGGTCGCCACAATAATCTGAATTTTCAAAGTGTACGCCTGCTTTCCTTATTAAAATATACAATACTCTTTTCAGCAATACTCTTTTTCCTATTATACCACCTGCCAAAGGAACTGTCAGCCGAACGCGTGTGAAATTCCTGTGAACTTCCTGGCGCAGTGTTTTCTGCCGGACGGATCAGCATCTTCTGCAAGCCGGCGAATGTTTCGCTGCAGATTGCGTCGGGTTCTCCACCCCTGCCCGCTAACACGTCGCTCCGTCTTTTTACCATTTTTTTGTTGTGCGGAGAAAAGACTTGCTTTTTCAGAATTTTCCGTATATAATCTACTTGATTACAAAATAGTTAAATTGTGTGACAACTTGTTCAGCTTTTTAACACACGGCAATTTAGTAAAAATGAGGTGACCAGTTTTGAAAAAGACAATGCATCTGTACAAGACCCTTTTTGTAGTCGTACTGGTATTCGCCCTGATGGGCTCCCTGTCCGTTGCTTCCTTCGCTTTTGACCCTCTGGACGGCATGGGTGGTGACTTTGGCGGCGGCTCCGGTTCCGGCGGCTATGTTAACCCCTATGAAGGCATGGACGACCACGAAAACGACGGCGGCGTAGGCACCGGCGGCTCCGGTGAAGACCTGTCCGAGGAAAACGGCGGTTATGTCAGCCCTGACCCCGGTGTAATCGGCGACGACTCCGGCATGCCCGATCCCGAACCGACCCCTCCCGTCGTGAGCACTCCTGTCCCGACTACTCCTGTAGTTAATACTCCCGCTCCGACTACACCCGTTGTAAACACTCCGGTTCCGACTACTCCTGTCGTAAATACTCCGGTTCCGACTACTCCTGTCGTAAACACTCCGGTTCCCACCACGCCCGTTGTGAACACTCCTGTTCCCTCTGCTCCTGGCACAGGCGGCATTGGCGGTGACTCCGGCACTTCGACCCCCGCACCGACTACCCCCTCTACGACCGCTCCTTCCACTACAACTGCTCCTTCCGTCACAGCTCCTCCGACCACAACTACCCCGTCTAATGGTGGCGGCACCATTCACTCGATTTCAATTACTCCGAACAATATTTATGCAGCCGTTGGCGAGGCCGTTGCTACGACCTACAGCCGTTCACTCACCGTTAACGGCACAACCTACTACCTGAGCTACTACTACACCTTCTACGACGCAAACGGCAATCAGGTCTCCGGTGATGCTGCCGGCATCTATGAGATTCGTGTTCCCATCGCTAACGTCCGTATCATGTCCGAAGACATGAGCAAAGACTGCACCAGCCAGTTCAGCATCTCTACCGGCACCGGCACTCTGTACCGCGGTGTGACCTCCAACTCCTCCGGCGCCAACTCGTCCGGTATGACCGGCGGCTACTGGAAGGACGGCGTCTACTACGCTCCCACCTATTCCGGCGGCTCCTCTACCACCAGTGCGAAGACCGGTGACGAGAACAATCTCGGTCTTTGGATCGCAGTCGTGGCAGGTAGCTCCCTGGTTCTCGGCGGCGCAGCTGTAGTGATCCGCAAGAAGCTCCACGAGTAATTAACCCCAACGACTACAGACCCACGGGCTTTCGCCCGTGGGTCTGTTTCTTTATGCTCTTTGTTTTTCTTTCTCGGTAGTCTTCCTGTTCTGTGTTCTGTTTCTCTCTTCTCTGTTTTTTCTGTCAGCGCTTCAGCAGCTTTGTTCTGACCATGGACAGGGCAAAGCGGGCCGTTTCCCGTTCACTCAGCGCCGCCGCACCAAAGAAGACCAGCAACGTCACAAGTGTGTAGGGAATGCAGACCAGAAACAGCTGCAGGTAGGAGTCCATCGCAAAGTTCAGATATCGATTGAGCCATAAAATGCTGCAAAAAACAAGCAGATTAACGGCCCAGCGCTTATAGGTGATGCGCGCCTTTCGGTTCAGAATCCGGTGGCAGGCATACAGGACAATGTCATTAGACCGATACAGCAGAGCAACGATCGTGCCAAAAACCACACCATAGATGCCCCAAAACTGCACAGCAATCAACGAGACGCCCAGGTTGATGCCGGCCTCTGCGATGGCGCGGTTCTGTGTTTTCTTAAAATGCCCGGCAAAATTGATAGCATGTTGTGCCGCCACACGGCCGCAGGAGAGCAGATAAATGGAAATAAACAGCAGCGGCAGACGAGCGTCCAGGTAATCCACATCCGTTACCCCCGCAGTATAGAGCCGCATAAAGGGCAGGATGAAGAAATGTGCCACCGAGTAAAGGCTGAAGGCCAGGGTGATATAAAACAATTCATAGGCATCGTACAGCTGCATGAAACGCTTCCGGTCTACATGAAAGGCCTGCCCCAGGGCAAAAATCAGGCTTCCGGTAAAGGTATTCAGCGCCGTACTGATCATACTGAACAACAGTGTATACATCGAGTAGATGCTCACAACCTTCAGGCCACAGAAGACCGTCAGGGTAATGGCATCGGTATTGTGATAGACCAGGCCACTGATCTGATGTACCAGTACATTCTTGCTCTGAGAGATCGCCTCAAAATCCGGCTTGACCGACAGGTCGATCCAGGAATAGTACTTTTTTATATACCAGGTGACATAGATCATCTGAATGAGGCTGATGACCATTGCAATAGCCTGAACAAAAACAACATCCGCTCCGGCCGCCATCAGGACAATTTTCGCCGCATAGCGGAAAACATTGGTGGCCATATTCAGGGAGGTAATGATATAGTTCTTTCCCTCGGCCTGCAGAAGGAGGAAGTATTTTCCCTGGAAGAAGAAATTGATGACACTGCCCAGACCGTTAAAAATAATGACCTGAACAATGGTCAGCGGCGGAATATCTGTCCGCACCGCCAGGGGGTAGATCAGAGAAAAGACCACTATGGTCAGCAGGTACAGCAAGCCCGTCCGGTGGTAATACCGATTGGTGGCCGCCAGCACCGCGTTTGTCGCCGGCTGGCTCCGCTCCCCGATCGTTTTATACAGCGCCTGAATCGTCGCCGCGCCGATACCTGCCTCCAGCAGAGCCACATAGGAATAGATCTGCGTCACCGACGACAGGAGGCCGTTGATCTCGGACCCGTAGCTGGTCAACACCAGGCGGGGCACGATAATACCCAGCAATATCGTCAGCAGCTCACTGGCTACGCCCAGGGCTAAATTGAGTGAGATTTTTTTTGTGTTATTCATCCGCGTATTGAGACCTCTATCCTTTTTCGGGTCTGTTTTTCAATGACTTTTGAATGGCTTTCCCGCTAAAATAAACCGACATACAGCTCACTGAAATACAGAGAAAATAGTACACAAGCTGCAGCCCCGACGAAAAACTATACCCCAGTCTCTGCCGAAGCAGCTCGCCCCAGCAATAGTGGTTCAGCACGAGCAGCGTGCTTGCAAGACCAAAGACTTTTGTCGGAACCGTCTTCACCATCGCATGCAGAGGAGAACGCCCGCTTATGCCCACAGCAAGCACGCCAAACCAAAGCAGGATGGTCGCATAATCCCAGCGCGTTTTCGCCAGAAGCTGCATTTCCGCCAGAAGTGCGGGATAGGCGAAAATCTCTGCCGCAGCAATGCCCCTCGCTGCCCATTTTGTCAAACGGCAATTCTGCAGTCGTTCTGCTGTGTCAAACAGCAGGCAGCCTGTCGCGGTCCCTGCCAGCCCACGTAGAAGCTGCGCATTTACAAGTCCGCCCAGAAAATCTGTCGGAACAGCAAGAGAACCGTATTGAACGCACAGAAAGCCATAAACCACCGGGCACAGGAACAGAAACGCCCTCTTCATAGCCCTTACGCCAAAGCATTGCATGCAGAAATACACAATGGCGTGGGAAAAGAACATGACGGACAGATACCAGTCAATACCCAGATAGTAGTTTATCGGTAAACCTGTGCACTGCAGGGGCACAATACCGAACATAACCGTAGGGAGCTTACGCAGCACAGCCTTTATGCCCCAGGCATACACACGGGAATACACCAGAAAGCCAAGGACCACTGAGGGAATCAGAAAGGGCAACAAGCCCAAGTATTTGTTTTGGACATATCGTGCGGTGCTGCGAAGAGGAGATGTTTTTTCCGGAAGGGCTCTGCGCAGACTGCGCATCAGAAAATAACCGGAAATCATGAAAAAGCCTTCTACCGCAATTCGGCCACCCGGCAGGATTGGGCCGCCCGTATGGAAAAGCACAATACACAGAGCCATAAAAAACTTTGCCAGGTCTATGTATCTGTTCCTGTTTTTCTGCTCAGCCATATGTTTTCCCCATTCCCTGACCGTGATTCTTCTGCTTATGAATCAGCATTGCCCCTCTTTGTCACGTCACGCAAAGCACTCCGTGAGCTTTTTTCACTTTCTCTGACAGGACCATATTATACATAACCGTTATAATAGCACAATACTCCTGTATTTCCAATCTTGTTCGTCATCCTTCTTTTCTGCTCTGCTATACTTTCATCCTGGCCGGAGATAAGTACAGCAGAAAAGGCCCGGCAAAAGTCTGTCGTTTCTGTCGTTTTGTCGTTTTTTCTTCTGCTGCGCCGGTCTATCTTGTCCCTTGCCCGGAGTTTGTGCTATACTGTTCCTATCAAATAATGAGGTTTGTCCACTCTGACGAAGAAAAGGATCTTACTATGACTATTATCGTAACCGGCGGTGCCGGGTTCATCGGCTCCAATTTTATCTTCTATATGCTGAAGCAGCATCCGGATTACCGAATCATCTGTTTGGATAAGCTGACCTATGCCGGCAATCTTTCCACGCTGGCTCCGATCATGCACCTGTCCAATTTCCGTTTCGTGAAAGCCGACATCTGTGACCGCGAAGCAGTTTACGACCTGTTTGCCCAGGAACATCCGGATGTGGTGGTCAACTTTGCCGCAGAAAGCCATGTCGACCGCAGCATCGAGGACCCGTCCATTTTTCTGCAGACCAACATTATCGGCACCTCCGTGCTGATGGATGCCTGCCGGAAATACGGAATCACCCGTTACCACCAAGTCAGTACCGACGAGGTCTACGGTGACCTGCCGCTGGACCGCCCCGACCTCTTCTTCACCGAAGAGACTCCGATCCATACCAGTTCCCCCTACTCCAGTTCCAAAGCCTCCGCTGATCTGCTGGTCATGGCCTATAACCGAACCTATGAGCTGCCGGTGACGATCAGCCGCTGCAGCAACAATTACGGTCCTTATCACTTCCCCGAAAAGCTCATCCCCCTGATGATTGCCAACTGCCTGAACGACAAGCCTCTGCCGGTCTATGGTCAGGGCCTGAATGTGCGTGACTGGCTGTATGTTGAGGACCACTGCAAAGCCATCGACCTAGTCATCCATAAGGGCCGCGTCGGCGAGGTATATAACATCGGTGGTCACAACGAAATGCGGAATATCGACATCGTCAGGCTCATCTGTCAGACTCTGGATAAGCCTGAGAGCCTCATCACCTATGTGACCGACCGCAAGGGACATGACATGCGCTATGCCATTGACCCCACCAAGATTCATACGGAGCTGGGCTGGCTGCCGGAGACCCGCTTTGCCGACGGTATCAAGGCCACCATCCGGTGGTATCTGGACAACCGTGAGTGGTGGGAGACCATCATCAGCGGTGAATATCAGAACTACTACCAGAAAATGTACGGCAACCGCTGAGCAGGCCGGGGCTTCCGCCTGTTTCTGAATTATGAAAGGCTCAATCAACTATGACCGCTTCATCCGTGAGGCAATCCGCCTCAGGCTTTTTTCGGCAATATAAGGCAGCCTTCCTCGCCGCCGTGTTTTCCGGCCTTGCTGCCCACGGCTACGCGCTGACCAACAAGCTGCTGAATTCGGACGAGATCAATTCCCTGTTCGGCAAAGGGGCATCCTACACCTCCGGCCGCTGGGGGCTTGAGCTGTTCCGCTTCCTGTTCCCCGCCTATTCCATGCCCTGGCTCTGGGGCTTGCTCACCGTGCTGTTTTTTGCAGTGTCGGCCTGCATTCTGCTGGATGTCTTCTCGATTCGTAACCGCATACTGCAGTGCCTCCTGGCTGGGCTCACCACAGCTCTGCCTTCAGTGACCGGGCTTCTGTGTTATATGTTCACCAGCAGTGTGTTCGGCTTTGCCCTCCTGCTGAGCGTGTGTAGCGTATGGCTTTACGAAAGGCAACGATGGCCCGCTGTTGGTGCCGCATTAGTCCTGATGACCCTGGCACTTGGTGTTTACCAATCCTACGTTTCCCTGGCCGCAGGGGTTTTTGTGCTGCTGATGCTGCAGGAACTGGCCACAGGAACGCAGACCGCCGGACAGGTCTTTCTCGCCGGGGTGAAACGGCTGTGCTTTCTTCTGGCATCTCTGGCCTGTTATTATGCGATTTCCCTGCTGGCACTGCGCCTGACCGGAAAGGAATTCGAAACTTACGCTTTCAACGAGAACGGTATCCTTCTCCGACTGCTGATTGGGATCAGCGCCTTTCTCCACACCCTGACGAGCCGTTATTTCTACTTTGTGAACTCTACTGCCTCCCAGCTTGCGCACTATCTCGGTCTGGCTTTAGCCGGGGGCGTGATCATTGGCCTTCTGCGCAAAATGGGTGACCTTCGCCGTGTTTTGCTGTTTCTGCTCTGCCTGGCACTGTTCCCCATTGCACTTTACAGCGTTTATCTGCTGGCCGTCCCGGGTGTGATCCATACCCTGGTACTCAGCAGCTTTGTTCTTGTATACTTTTTTACTGCTGTACTGTGCGAGCTTTGGCAGAAGAACAACGGCAGCCGGAAAAATGCAGTAACAGACCTCTGCATACTTTCGCTGGGTGTTGTGCTCCTGTCCAACATCTGGTTTGCCAACGGCATTTACCTGAAGCTTCAGGTAGATTATGAGACTGCCTACTCCACCTTTACCCGCATCCTCACACGAATTGAGGCCTGCGAGGACTATACCGAAGGGACCCCTGTCGCCATCATTGGCTACGCATACACCGGCAGTGATGTGGACGAACAGTTCGGCCTGGACACCGACCAGTTTGCCCCGGTCAGTGACAATCTGTACAACGCCCCGCGGGAGAATTTCTTCCGCTACTATCTGGGCTATGCCGGCCCGTTTGCCAGTCAGGAAGAGGCACGGCGTATCATCGATACGGAGGAATTCCGTGCCATGCCCTACTACCCCAACGACGGCGCAGTCCGCATGATCAACGGGGTCGTCGTCGTCAAGATGTCAGAACCCACGGAATTTGATTAAGCCGCATCCGATCCGCAGATTCCCGGCATTATGCCTCCACAACGAAAGACATCGTCTGAACACAGGGACAACTGTCCTCCGTTCAGACGATGTCTTGTTTTTTCTTTGCAGAAGTGCGTACGCCCGGCCTCAGGGAGCAATCGTTCCCGGTTGGAACCGATAAATGCGGAAGGTGATCAGGCTGCAGCTGACCTCCCGTTCCAGTTCCAGTGCCTCATCTACAAGCTCACTGAAGGGGCCGCGAATTTCATCCATGCCGGAACCAAGCCCATAAAAGTTTGTCGCTACCACTACCCGTCCATGGTCCGGGTCGGGGTCAGCAAACAGGTCCAGCGGTTTAAGATAGCCCATCGGCTGAAGGATAGGGAGCTCTTCGGCAGTAAAATCAAAATACACGTTTGCCGCCCGGATCTTATCTTTGGAAAAGGCGGCCAGCGTGGGCGGCGTATTGTAGTCATCACAGTAGATGGCCGTCACGCCCTCGTTAACAAGCTCGTCGGAGACTGTGCGGTAAAAGCTCTTCAGTTCTCCGCAGACCTTCACGTCCGGGTAAAAGTTATAGACAAAGCTCACCGCACCGCAGCACAGCAGCAGGCCGATCAGTCCCGCCGTCCA
>JAZRWD010000048.1:0-3333 GCA_045599525.1 Candidatus Limivicinus sp.
TGCATGGCGTAGCGGTCCTCATCCGAAACATAGACCCGTGAGCAGAAAAGTGCGGCATCGCCAAAACCGACAGCAAGAGAAAGGCTGCGAAAAGCCAGTTCCGGCTGCCCATCTTCAGCAGATACCACGGTCAGGTCATCATAATATTGCTGAAGCTCTGACCTGCTTCGAAAACCATAGCGCCATGCATTACCCATGGTGTATTCCAGACGGTCAGAGGATAGACGGGGGGCGTTGTTGTCTGCAATGGGATACCGATGATAATCCTTTACTTCATCTGTCGTGATACCCAGTACGGTGAGATTGTGCTGAATCGTAGTGCTGTTGAGCAGGATTTGTTCGGTATCGCTTTCGGTAGTTTCCTGAGTCAGGTAGTCCCCGTAAAAAAAGTCTACCGAGTGGGCAAATGGCGGTGTTGCAATATCGTGAAACAGGGCGGCAAGTGTCTGTACAGGATCTTCCGTGAAGTGCCACACGATCTCTGCAGTACCAAGACTGTGCTCATAGCGGGAATAAATGGGCAGGTGGGCAAAGCGTGGAAACTGTGTATATTCACAGCCGCAGTTCATCCCGACCTGCTTCAGCCGCTGCATCTCCGGTGAAAGCAGAAACGGCTCGAGAAAAGGTAAGTGCGTGGAGTGGTAAATGGACATGGCTGTTCCTTATCGTGAAGAAATTTGTGTGAAAAACGGGAAAAACGATGTAGTTTGTCCAATGCGTCAGTAGAGTTTTTCCCCGGCAATATACTTGGCATTCATGTGTCCGGAACCGCGGTAGGCTAAGCGCTCAAGGCGTTCTGCAGGGGTGAAGGGTCTGGTATTATTCAGGGCGGTTTCGTCAGGGACTACGGCATCGAATTCGTAGCCTTCTTCAAACAGGCCTACCTTGCCGAAGAAAGCTCCGCCGCCGGTCGTAGCCATATAGAAGGCCTCAAGGATAGAAAGCGGTTTTTCTGCCTTGTCTACATACTTCCAACGGAGCTTGCTGACCATGACCGCCGCGGACATGACCGACAGAAGGTTTAGCGTATGTCCGCCTGCTACATCGGAACCCAACCCAATTGCATATCCGTTACGGAGATAATGGGCAGCAGGGCAAATGCCGGCAATTACATTTTCATTGCTTGTTGGGCAGTGAGCGATGAAAACATGGTTTTGGCGTATTTGCATATTTTCTTCTTCGGAGCTGTATATGCAGTGGGCCATGACAGTGGGGCAGGAGCCGCCGAACAGTCCGTAGCGGGAATAGGTTTGGTAATAATAGTCCGTATCCGGGCAAAGATTGGAAACCCAGGCTATCTCATCGGTGTTTTCGGAGAGGTGGCTCTGCATGGGCAGAGAGCGTTCGGCAGCCAAACGCCCCAGAGCCTGCATATAATCATCTGTTACGCTGGGCGTAAAACGGGGAGTGAGCATCGGATGCATATTCCGAAAGCCTTCTGTTGCGCAGGCATTCAGCCAACGCTCGGTCTCTCGTATACCTTTTGCCGTGGAAGCTTCGCAGTAATACGCGGGGGAATTGCGATTCATATTCAGCTTGCCGACATAGCCGCGGATACCTGCCTTTTCTAACTGACGCATTAGCTCCAGCGTAGCGTCGGTGTGAATGGTGGCAAAGGCACAGATGCGGGTTGCAGGGCCGGCAAGCAGATCCCGGACAAAGAACGGATAGGTTTCACGGGCAAAGTCGACATCTGCAAATCGAGCTTCCTCCGGGAAGGCATACTGCTCCAGCCACTGCATCAGTTCCACATCCATGGCAGTACCACAGTAACGGTACTGGGACGCGTGCAGATGCAGATCACTGAAGCCGGGGAGAATCAACTGGCCGGAATAGTCATCCAGTTTTACGTTATCCGGTAAGGCTTCTCCGGATTCCAGAAAACGAACAAGACGCCCGTTGTTTACAAGCGCAGTTGTCTCACGGATACGAAGCTCACCGGGAATCGGGGCATCAAGAAAGGTTCCTTTTACAGCGAACATAGTTTACTCCTGATTATTATTGTTTGGCCGACCGTCGCCTAGAGGCATTTCGGCAGTGAAAGATTGTCAAACGCCGGAATGTTTACTGACAGTGTCCTTTGTGTGCCTGTCAGAAATCGTTGAAGCGGCCGGTTTCTGCCTCTTAGCGGCATAGGCAAGAGTTTGTTTCAATGCAAGTTCTTTTTCTACACCTGCCAGGTGCAGCTTGTGGGCATAAGCAAGACAATCGGAAAAGAAAGGGCCGGGGGTAAGACCGGCAGCAATCAAATCTGTACCCTTTACGGAAGGCTTCTCGATTAGCTGCAAATAGAGCTGAAGGCGGTGGCTTAAAAAGCTTACTACATCTTTGTTTATGCCTCCACAGCTTCCAAGGCGGTCTGCCTGAGCAAGGAGCAGAAGGTCAGCAGGACAGAGCGCTCGGTCAAATAGTTTGTTGGTCGCTTTCAGAGAAGAATTCTGTGCGGCAAGTTGGTTTGGCAGCATATGGAGTTCAGCCATATTTAAAACATATTTTGTCAGAGTAGTCTCATGTGTGAGACGATGCAGAAAACTGCGGATAATTGGAAGGCCTTCCAACTCATGGTTAAAGGCGCGAATACGCCCCTGGGCGTCGGTAAAGGTAGTGCAGACCTTGCCAAAGTCATGTACCAGAGCAGATAGCATGAACCACAGCGGTTGCTCTGCCTCAGCGCAAAGTGCTGCGGCGGAATCAAGTACCAACATGGTGTGATTCCAGACATCTCCCTCCGGATGCCATACCGGGCTTTGCTCTACACCAATCAGTGCACCTACTTCGGGAAACCAGTGCTGCAGCTGTTGCATGCCACGGAGTGCAGTAAAAAAGACTGAGGGCTTTGCAGACTTTAGCAGGGCTTTTTTCAGTTCCTCCATGACCCGCTCGCAGGGGAGCGTGGTGAGGTCCATCTGCGAGCAGAGAAGCATCGTCTCCGGGGCGATAGAGAAGCCGAATCGCGCGGAAAACTGGCAGGCACGGAATACACGGAGCGGGTCTTCAACGAAGCTACCGGAATTAACATGGCGTAGCACACCGTTTTTCAGGTCCTCAAGGCCACCAAAATGATCCAGGACCTCTCCGGTGAGGACATCTTCCATCAGTGCGTTAATTGTGAAATCACGGCGCTCTGCAGCAGCGCGTGTACCTAGAAATGGATCAACAGAAATGGAAAAGTCTTTATGACCACGGCCGGTTGCCGTCTCTTTTCGTGGCATAGCGATGTCCAAATCGTAGCCTGACAGGCTGAAAACACCAAAGGAAGAACCGTATTCGTTACAGGTACCAAAGGTCTCCAGAAGATTTCGTAGAACAGAGGGAGTAAGTCCATGGACCTCA
>JAZRWD010000049.1:0-4375 GCA_045599525.1 Candidatus Limivicinus sp.
GACTTTATCTGCATACCTCGCTTTTGTGACCTATGCCTGTGCGACGACCTTTGCGCCGGGCCCCAACAACGTCCTGCTCCTCACGGCAACGGGGCAGTACGGCTTCAAACGCTGCCTGCCGCTGATGTGCGGCATCTGGACCGGTCTGGTCACGGTCATGCTGCTGGCCGGCGGCTTCTGCAACGGGCTGGGCAAGCTGATCCCGCAGATCGCCCCCGTCTTCAAATTCGTCGGCGCGGCGTATATCCTGTATCTTGCCTGGATCACCTGGAAGCGGACGCCCGCGGCGCTTTCCGACGATAAAGTGGACAAACCGCTGACCTTTCACAACGGCTTCCTTCTGCAGTTCCTGAATGTCAAGGTCATTATGCTGGGCCTGGCCTCCTTCCCGGGCTACTTCCTCCCCGCAGGCGGCGGGCTTGCCCTTGTGGTCCTCTTCGCCGTCACCATGACGGTCTGCTGCGGTACGGGCAACCTCATCTGGGCCACCATCGGCAGTATGCTCTATCCGGTCTACCGCCGCTGGTACAAGGTCATCAACATCCTCATGGCGCTGATGCTGCTCTGGTGTGCCTGGCGCATCGTGAAATGACGGAACGTAATGGCAAAACCGCAGAAAAATTCGCAAAATACGAGAATCGTCCTTGACAAGGGGACGATTCTTTTGTATATTTAAGCTCCAACAGTTCACTTTGTCATCATTCATAAGCTAAATTTGCTGATGGGAAGAGTAAACAAAGCCGTTCCGTCCAGAAAGCTGCCGGTCGATGCGAGGCAGCCGGGCTCTTTGTTGAATGTCACCCCGGAGAAGCCGGTTCAAGTGTCGCCTGCCGACGCAAGCTCCGGCCGGGCCGATCCCCCGTTACCGGGATCAGGAGTGCTATCCGCTCATGCGGGTAGAATCTGGGTGGTACCGCGGATCGTATGTTTCGTCCCAATGGAAGAAACAGCGGTTTTTTTTTACCCTCTTTCGGGGGTCAAATGTTCAGCCATACAAGGAGAACGGTATGAAGTATTACAAAAAATTTATGAACGCCGTCGCAAAGGTCGAGGGGGTCGTCCTGGCCCTGTCTCTGATCCTGGTCACTGCGCTGGCCTTTGGCAACGTGGTGGGCCGCAAGGTGTTTAATCATTCCTGGGGCTTTACCGAAGAGATCACCGTTGCGGTTTTCGTCCTCATCTCTCTGCTTGGCGCGGGCCTCGCTTCCCGCACGGGCGAGCTGGTCAACCTTGCTCTTCTGCCCGACCTGCTGGGCAAAAAGGCACAGAAGGTGCTGAAGTTCATCAGCTCCCTCATCTGCCTGGCCTACAGTGCCATCATGCTCCGCGAGGGCTGGCTCATCATGGCAAAAGACATCAAGCTCAGCCCCATCCTGCACGTCCCCGTGAAATACTTTGACGCCTTTGTTGTCATCGGCGCCATTTCCCTGATCATCCACTTTATTGAAAACTGCGTGATCTTCCTGGCCGATGGCCCGGAGGAGAAAAAGCCTGAGCAGCAGGAGGGAGAGACGAAATGATCACAGCCGTATTATTTATTTCCTTCTTTGCCATGCTGGTCGTCGGCCTGCCCATCGCCATCTGCCTGGGCATGAGCTCGGTCGTCACGGTCCTCTATGCCAGCTCCAACTACGCCCGTTACGCCCGCTACACGCTTTCCATGGTCGCCTCGCTGACCTATTCGGGCATTGCCAAGTTCCTGCTTCTGGCCATTCCGTTCTTTGTCCTTTCCGGCAACATCATGGCCAAGGCCGGCATCTCCAAGCGCCTCGTCCGCTTCATTGACGACTGTGTGGGTCACTACCGCGGCGGCATGGCCATCGTCTGCGTTATCGTTGCCTGCTTCTTCGGCGCCATCTCCGGCTCCGGCCCGGCCACCGTGGCCGCCCTGGGTGCGGTGCTCATCCCCGCCATGATCGAGTCCGGTTTCGCCCCGTCCTTCTCCGATGCGCTCATGGCCACCTCCAGCTCCATCGCCATCGTCATCCCCCCGTCCATAGCCTTCGTCGTTTACGCCTCCATCGTGGACGGCTGCGATGTCGGCGATATGTTCAAGGCCGGCATTATCCCCGGCATCCTGATGGGTGTGGCCCTGGCCGTCGTGGTCATCTGGGAAGCCCGTAAAAAGGGCATCGGCAAAGCGCACGAAAAGCGCTCCGCAGCCGAGCGCTGGGCCAGCTTCAAAGACGCCTTCTGGGGTCTGCTGATGCCGGTCATCATCCTCGGCGGCATCTATTCCGGCATTTTCACCGCCACCGAAGCGGCAGCCGTCTCCGTGGTCTATGGCCTCATCGTCGGCCTGTTCATCTACCGTGAGGTCAAGCTCAAAGACCTGTTCGATATCCTTGTCGATTCCTGCAAGACCACCGGCGGCATCCTGTTCATCGTGGCCTCCGCCTCGCTGTTTGCCCAGTGCTGCCAGCTCTTCGGCATCAAGCAGGCCGCCCAGACTCTGCTGGCCAATGTCGCAGGCAACCAGTTTGTGTTCCTGCTCATCGTCAACGTCATTTTCCTCATCGCGGGCTGCTTCCTGGATGCCAACTCCGCCATGTATATCTTCATCCCCATCATGGCTCCGGTCGCCCAGTCCCTCGGCTATAACCTCACCGCCTTCGGCATCGTGGCCACCGTTAACCTGGCCATCGGTCAGGTCACGCCTCCCGTGGGTGTCAACCTCTTCGTGGCCATCGGCCTGCGCGTCAAGGATGCGCTCGAGTCGGCCAAGCAGGGCAAGGATGTCTTCTACAATGTCACCCTGCCGATGATCTCCCGCTCCGTGCTGCCGATGATCGTCGCCTGCATCGTCGTGCTCCTGCTGGTCACCTACATCCCGCAGATCAGCCTGCTGCTGGTCTGATCCGGCCCTTCAACCGAATGTTGCGGCCTGCTTCTGCCGGCCGATAACAGATATATTATTTCATTCTTTTAACAGGAGGAACCCAAATGAAGAAGATACTTGCTATCGTTTTAGCATTATCTCTCGTAGCTGCCATGGCTACCACCGCATTCGCTGCAGACCTTTCCTACCATGACTACGAAGCATCCGACGTTTACGTCGCAGCCAACGAAGCTGCCGTATACGAAGGCACCGAAGCATGGCCCGAGACCTGGTGGGCATTCGACTGCTCCACCGGCGACACCTCTACCTGGGCACAGGCAGGCTATTACTTCAACGCTCTCATGCAGGAATCCACCGGCGGCATGTTCAACGTCGAAGTTTTTGCCGGCGAACAGCTCACCAACGGCAACCAGGTCGACGGCATCCAGGCTCTGATGGACGGCGACATCCTGCAGGTCACCCTGCACTCCAACCTCATCTATGCAAACTTTGACCCCCGCTTCAACGTTGTCTCCATGCCCTACAACTTTGCCGACTATGATGAAGTTGACGCCAAGATGGGCGGCGAAGGCGGCGAAGCACTGAAGGCAGTCCTCGCGGAGTACGGCCTGCACTGCGCCGGCATTGCCGAGAACGGCTTCCGTCAGATCACCAACTCCAAGAAGCCCATCACCACCGTTGCTGACCTCTCCGATATCAAGATGCGTATCTGCTCCAACGACCTCTGCGCAGAAGTCTACAAAGAGTGGGGCTGCGATGCCACCGTTATGAACTGGGCCGAGACCTACACCGCTCTCCAGCAGGGCACTGTCGACGGCGAAGAGAACCCCGAGACCGCTATTGCTTCCGCTTCCGTGCAGGACGTTCAGTCCTACATCTCCCTCTGGAACGCATACTATGACTGCCTGTTCTTCTGCATCAACGAAGAAGTCTACAACGAGTTCACCGATGCTCAGAAGGCCGTTATCGATGCCAACGCAGCCAAGGCTGTTGAGTACCAGAAGGCCATCAACCGCGCCAACGTCGAGAAGCTCGTTGCTGAGTGGACCGAGACCGGCGCCATGGCCGTTACCCCCAACGACCAGATCGACACCGATTCCTTCAAGGCAGCCTGCGCAGGCGCAGCCGACTGGTACATCCAGCAGCTCGTTTCCCTCAAGGGCATGACCGCAGAAGAAGCCGCAACCTTCGTTGGCTACTTCCAGGGCTGATTTCCGCTGAGTTCGGAAATAATCCAATACCGCAAACAAACCGACACGCACAGGGAAACCTGTGCGTGTTTTTTTCTTTTTCAAGTAATTCGATAAACATCAAAATAGCCCTTGACAAAACCATGCATTTAGACTAATATCTAATTAGATGATAATCTAACTACTGAACAGGAGGGGGAGACCGGATGAGTCTGAACGCAACCATGAAGGCCCTGTCGGACCCGACCAGGCGTGCCATTCTCAACTATCTGAAAGACGGCAGCCTCACGGCGGGGGACATCGCCGCAAAGTTTGATATGACCGCCGCCACCATTTCGCATCATCT
>JAZRWD010000050.1:0-7685 GCA_045599525.1 Candidatus Limivicinus sp.
GCCATACCCGCAGGCGCTTCTCCGCCCCTGTGTAGGAGGTGGCTTCCTCACCGCTGGAAACGATCGCGCTGATGCGCTTTTCCAGCTCGGGGCTCTCGGTGACCGCAACATTCCCCTGGCCGATAAAGGCACTGCGGCAGAACACATCCCGGGATACGCCGGTAAGCTCCTTTCCCGCATTGGCCCCGGTAAGGCCCTCCACAGGGACGTTGGAGCCGGTATAGACCGCCGTAAACTCCCGCATCGGGGCATTTTTCAGCCGGGTCGTGCGCTGAAGGGTGATATCGCATTTATCCGCAACAAGGTCCATCGTGCCCTCCATCGGTGCGCCGGACCAGGGGGCATATTTCTGCTTGTCGGGCAGGGCACCGGTACGGGCGCGCGCGGTAGTGTCGACACCGTAAAGCATCGCCAGAATAAAGGCACACCAGGTGGATTTCCCACTCTCGTTGGGAGAATAGATGATGTTGAGGCCGTCGTGGAAATGGATGCTGCTGTTGGCCAGCATACCGAAGGAAGCGGTCATGTTACGGATCTTCATGGCTTACGACCTCCTCCCGGTTGTCCAGTGCGGCAAGACCCCAGCGGACGGCACTTTCGATCCGTGCCCGCTCGGCCGCATCCGCCGCCGCGTCATAGCGGGCCCGCAGCTTGCGGAGAAACAGCCCACGCAGGGTGTCCTCCTCGGCTTTTTCCCAGATGCTCCGGTAAACCGTGGTTGCGTCCTGCAGCTGAAGCTCAAAGAACATATCCTCCAGGGCGGTGCGGAGCAGGCCCAGATCGGGTGCCTCCGTGCACTCCCCCGTGAGGATGATGCGGTAAATATCCCGCGCAGCGTCTTCCGGGACGGCCGCGCTGATGGCCAGCAGGGGCTCCTGCTCGGCGATGTTCACCTTCAGGGTCTCATAGCGCCGTGCAGCAATGGAACGGGTCTCCAGCCGGCAGCCTTCGTCATCCAGCGTAATGAGGGAGACGGTCTTGTCGCCGGTCTCATCGAAGCCGCGCCCCTCGGGGCAACCGGGCCAGCTGTACCAGGTGTCCCCCGCTTTTTTGAGCCCGGAAGCCTTGTGCACATGGCCGAGGGCGAGATAGTCCAGCCCGCTGGCCGCGATCTGCTCCTCGGTGATGGGGTTATACGGCGAAGCGGGCGCACCCACGTCGCCATGGAGGCACATCAGATTCCAAACGCCCTCCGTCCGTTCTGCCGTAAAGCCCTCCAGCAGAGGGGGGCAGGTCCGGTCCGTAAAGGCGGCACCGTAGACCCGGACGCCGAGGCGCGAAAAGTCCCGATACTCGATGCCCTTTTCCGTAAACACCGTGACGTTGCGGGGCAGGCGCATCCGCGCATAGAAGCAGGAAGCCGTAAAATAATCATGGTTACCCGGGGCGATCAGCACCGGCACGGCCATCTCCCGCAGGCAGCGGACCAGCTGCTCGCCGGTCTCGTAATACACACTTTCCCCGTCCAGCAGGTCGCCGCTCAGGAGCACAAGGTCAACGGCCTCTTCCTGTACCAAATCGGCCAGTGCCTCCAGCATGGCGCGCTGCTCCCCACGGCGCATGGCTGCCTTTTCCGCAGGCAGGCCCTGGAACGGGGAATCCAGGTGCAGGTCGGCCGTGTGAAGAATTTTAATGGGTGTCATCGGATCCGTATCGCCTCCGCTTTCCGGCATCGGCCCGTCTCCGGGTCAACCGTGAACAGGCAGCCCTCAAGCCGGCTGGGGCCCTTTGCGGAGTTATACCGCTGGGGAGGGTCGCCCATGAATTTGCCGATGCTCTGCTCGGGGTCAATGCCGAGCACAGACTGCTCCGGCCCCGTCATGCCAAGGTCGGTAATATATCCTGTCCCCTTCGGGAGGACGCAGGCATCGGAGGTCTGCACGTGGGTGTGGGTACCCCAGACAGCCGTTGCCCGGCCGTCCAGCAGATAGCCCATCGCGCGTTTCTCACTCGTGCCCTCTGCGTGAAAATCCACCAGGATGATTTTTTCCTGAATCTCTTCCATATATCCGGCAGCAATGGGAAAAGGATTGTCCGTGTTGCTGTCGAGCGTGAAGCGGCCCAGCAGGTTCAGCACACAGATCTCACCGAAGGGCGTTTTGTAGGTGTTGATGCCGCGGCCGGGGCACTGCGGGCCATAGTTTGCCGGGCGCAGGATACGGCGGCGCTCCGCCAGATAGGGCTGGATCTCCGTGCGGGTCCAGGTATGGTTGCCCAGGGTGATCACATCGGCGCCGGCACGCAGGATGCGGTCGCACTGTGCGGGCGTTACCCCCACCACGTTTGCATTTTCGCCGTTTACGACCGTAAAGGCAACATCGTATTCCTTCTGAATGGCCTTCAGGCGCTTTTCCAGGAAGCACAGGCCGGGCTCCCCGCAGACATCGCCGATGGCCAGAATATTGACTTGCATACTAACATCCCTCCGTGTGGAATGACTGTTCCTCATTTTTATTCTATTATTATATCACGCAAGGGGGTTTTCTTGCAATGAATATGGCGTAAACATTCCCGCACGGACGCTGCGGCAGAGGAATACCGCGCAAACGATCCCGCCGGGCAAGCAAAATAAACAATGCGGGCAGTGAAATTTTGGCAATGTGGACCAAAGCCCATTTGCCCGTGGAAGGTTGAAAATGCTTCGCTAATTTGCTATAGTTACATCAATTCGTAATGGTAAAATGCAGGGATTTTGTAAACCCGTTTTCCCCTGCGTTCCATCGCCGTCTTCGGGTAGCACCTCCATGCAGCAGCCCCCGGTGGCCGTACCATTATGATGACTGAACAGAAAATAATTTTTTAAGGAGGACTCCCCCAATGGTTTCCTGGAACAATATGGACACTCTCGCTTCCTATCAGGCTCTGGCCGCTTCCGACAAGCGCGTGAACGTCGCTGAAGTCATGGCCGGTGAAAACGGCGCTGACCGCGCAAAGCGCTACAGCGTACCGATGGCTTCCGGCCTGGTTTACAACTATGCTGCCAAGGCTGTGGACGACGACATTCTGGCCTCTCTGGCCGCTCTCGCCGAGGAAGCACAGCTCGTCGATAAGTATGAAGCTCTTCTGGCCGGCGAAATGATCAACACCGGCGAAAAGCGCCTTGTTCTGCACCAGCTCACCCGCGGCCAGCAGGGCCCCGATGTCATCGCCGAAGGCGTGAACAAGCGTGAGTTCTATGTCTCCCAGCAGGAAAAGATCGCTGAGTTCGCCAAGAAGGTCCACAACGGCGAGATCACCAACGCCGCCGGCGAAAAGTTCACCACCGTCGTGCAGATCGGCATCGGCGGCAGCGACCTTGGTCCCCGCGCCATGTACCTGGCCATGGAGAACTGGGCAAAGACCAACGGCTTCTTCAAGATGGAAGCCAAGTTCATCAGCAACGTTGACCCGGACGACGCTGCGGGCGTCCTCCGCACCATCGACCCCTCCCGCTCCATCTTCGTGCTGGTCTCCAAGTCCGGTACCACGCTCGAGACTCTGACCAACGAAAGCTTTGTCAAGGACGCACTGAAGAATGCCGGCCTCGATGCCAGCAAGCATATGATTGCCGTCACCAGCGAGACCTCCCCGCTGGCCAAGAGCAGCGATTACCTCGCCGCCTTCTTCATGGACGACTACATCGGCGGCCGTTACTCCTCCTGCTCCTCCGTCGGCGGCGCCGTTCTCAGCCTCGCCTTCGGCCCGGAGATCTTCGCCCGCTTCCTCAGCGGTGCAGCCGAAGCCGACAAGACCGCTCTCAACCGCGACCTGCTGCAGAACCCGGCTATGCTGGACGCACTGATCGGCGTTTACGAGCGCAACATCCTCGGCTATCCCGCCACTGCCGTCCTGCCCTACAGCCAGGCTCTGAGCCGCTTCCCGGCCCACCTGCAGCAGCTGGACATGGAATCCAACGGCAAGTCCGTCAACCGCTTCGGCGCACCCGTCAACTATGCTACCGGCCCCATCATCTTCGGTGAACCGGGCACCAACGGCCAGCACTCCTTCTATCAGCTGCTGCACCAGGGCACTGACATCACCCCGCTGCAGTTCGTCGGCTTCCGCTGCAACCAGATTGGCTCCGACGTTGTCATTCAGGGCAGCACCAGCCAGCAGAAGCTGTGCGCCAACGTGGCCGCACAGATCATGGCTTTTGCTTGCGGCAAGAAGGACGAAAACGCAAACAAGGCATTTGCCGGCGGCCGTCCCTCCAGCATCATCATCGGCGAGCAGCTGACCCCGGAATCCCTGGGCGCTCTGCTGGCTCACTTTGAAAACAAGGTCATGTTCCAGGGCTTCGCATGGAACCTGAACAGCTTCGACCAGGTAGGCGTACAGCTCGGCAAGGTCCTGGCCAAGCGCGTCCTCGCCCACGAGACCGACGGCGCACTGAAGGTCTTCAGCGACCTGCTGGCCATCTGATTTTCCTTCGGCTTCTGATCTCCGCAGTACAACAAATTATTCGCAGCCGGCTCTTTTCTTCGCAGAAGGAGCCGGCTGTTCGCTTTTCCCCGCGGATCAGCATTGGCTGTCGTTTTTTCGTTGGATCCGCATCAGCTGTCGTTTTTTCGTTGAATCAGCGTCGACCGTCGGCTTTTTTCCTGTCAAATAAAGGGAAAAACCGGCAAATTCTGTCCCCTTGAAACATTTTGTGAATTTCGCATAGAATGGCTTGCGAAAAGACCGTGAAGATGGTATGCTATCATCACGCAGAATGATCTTACTGTCAGCAAAAGTAAAGGAGCGTGTTTATTATGGTTAAGATCATCGCCGGTCTGAAAGGCTCCGGCAAAACAAAAAAGCTGGTCGACATGGTTCGTGAATCTGTCGCCACCGATACCGGTGACGTTGTTGTCATCGAAAAAGACAAAACTCTCACCTACGACATCCCCTATCAGGCCCGTCTGATCGATGCCGGCGAATATAAGATCGCTTCCTATGATCTGTTCAAGGGATTTCTTTGCGGCATTCATGCCGGCAATTACGATATTACCCACGTCTACATTGACAATTTCCTGAAGCTCGTCAACGACAAGAGCATGGAAAACATCGGTGATTTTCTGTCCTGGCTCGACGCCTATTCCTCCAAGGAAAACGTCGAATATGTCATCAGCATTTCCGCTGAGGCAGAAAGCTTCCCCGAGTCCGCCAAGGGCTTCATCGTCTGATTTTCCCTCGGCAGGCTGTTAAAATCGAACATTCACGGGGGCTCATCCGGGCCCCCGTTTTTCGTTACCGCACGCTTCCTATGCCGAATGCTTTCTGCGAATGCGATGTACACTTTCTGCGCCGCACGCTTTCTGCGAATGCGATGTACTCTTTCTGCGCCGAATGCTTTCTGCGAATGCGATGTACTCTTTCTGCGCCGCACACTTTCTGTGCGGACCCGATTCCCATCCTCTCTGCAAAGGAGAAACCACAATGACACTCCCCAAAGACCCCTTTATTCTGGTAAGCTATCTGAACACCCAGCTGCGTGACCGCTACCCCAACCTGGAGGAGCTGGCCGCCGACTGCCTGGCGGACCCCGACGCCCTGCAGGAAAAGGCTGCCGCCGTCGGCTTCCGTTACGACCCGGAAAAGAACCAGTTTGTGTGAATGCCCGTCAAAAAGCGATCCCCGGCCAAACGGCTGAGGATCGCTTTTTTTGTTGTCGCATCTGGCCGGCCGCAGGGTACTTTCCTGCCGCATTTGGACTCACCTTGCGGCCCTTATTCCGACGCTTATTCCGACGTTTATTCCGTCACTTCTTCTGCAAGCGTACCGCAGATGCAGCGGTTCTCCACCGCGTCCAGCCAGCTGTAGAGCTTTTCGGTCTCCCGCACGCGGATCATCCCGTTCAGCTCGGGATACTCCGGGCAGAGCTGCGGGAAGATGTCCGGCAGCTCATCCAGGAAGTTCTCGTCATAGGCCAGGGTCTTTTCGTTGTTGAAGATGGCGCTGTAACGGATCTCCGCCTCCACCAGGTCCTGGAACATGTGGCTGCCGTAGCTCAGCTCGGGCATGTAGCCTGCGCGGCTGTCCGACACCTCGCAGATGAAGCTGAAGTTGGAAATGTCGCCAAAGGCCACCGGCACGCCAAGCTCCGGCGAGGAGGTGCCTATGCGCCCGGGGCTGAGCAGCAGGATATTCCGTCCGCTGTCCCGGTAGTGCCGGTTCAGTACACCGATAGCATCGGC
Source organism: Candidatus Limivicinus sp. (assembly GCA_045599525.1). Classification (GTDB taxonomy): domain Bacteria; phylum Bacillota; class Clostridia; order Oscillospirales; family Oscillospiraceae; genus Limivicinus. The sequence goes on from JAZRWD010000050.1 coordinate 6,159, forward strand.
CACATCGTGTTTTCGGGCATAGGGGTGATGGTAATACAGCACAGGGTCGATCTGCACGACGGCATCCACCCGGATCACCCCGCTGCTGCCCATAGAGGACTCCTTCACATCAAAGAAGACCCGCTCCGGCTTCAGGTTCTTCAGGTCGACCGCTTCCCCTTCCTTGCCCAGGTACAGCGGGCGGCATTGCAGAAGGTTGACCACAAAGGCACCCTGTGCATCCGTGTTGACTGTATACTCAATATCCACGGGGTTACCGTAGACGCGCTCCAGCGTCTGCAGCAGCTCCTGCATGAGGGAGGTAAATTCCTTTTTCTCCAGCAGGCCCTGGCAGCTGGCAAAGAGCACCGGGCTGCGGTCTCCCCGTTCCCGGCACATCCGCTCGGCCTCGTAGTCATGCTCAAACATCAGCCGTTGGTACCACTCCGGCAGCACGGGCAGCAGCTTCTGCACCGAGACCTCCGTGAGGGTATTGGCCCGGCAGTCCAGCAGGTCCGCGTAGCGCTGGGAGAAGCGGTGCTTCTTTTCCACCGTGTGGTGTACGGAAACGGCCGGCCGGTCCAGCGAGCAGAGACGGGGATAGTCGACCTTCGTGCGGTCCACGGCCTTGGTGCCCAGGCCCATGACAATGCGCAGCATGCCGGCGGAGGTGTCCGCGTCCGCAAACATGCGGTAGGCGCTGTGGCTGTAGCCCACCCCGGCGGCATCCGGCAGGAAGTAGTTGCCGTAATAGGACCCGGAAACACGCATCACCAGCACAGCCATCTGCTCGTCCAGGCGGTCCAGCCCGCGGCGACGGCGGTATTCCAGCGCCGAGTAGTCCATCGTGCTGGCATACACCGTGCGGACGGCCTGCTCGAAGGCCGCCAGACGCTCCTCGGGGCTGCCCTGGTTGACACAGAACACCGACTCATACTTTCCGGCAAAGGCATTGCCGAAGCCGTCTTCCAAAAAGCTGGAGGAGCGCACAATGAAGGGGCTCTGGCCGTAATACTCCAGCACATTCAGGAACTGCTCCCGGATCTTGTCCGGAAAGGTACCGGTCAGCAGCTTTTCCTTCAGTTCGGGCGCACGGGCAAAGAAGCCCTCCTCGCTGCGCTGGGCAATGCGCAGGTCCCAGTTGTGGTTGGATACGATATAGGTATAGAACACATCCGAGCCGATGTAGAAGGAATCGTGGGGCTCACTGCAGGCTGAGAATGCGGGGATCTCCGTCTCGGCGATCTTGCGGGCCAGCAGCATGCCGCAGGCCTTGCCGCCGATCGCGCCGCTGCCGATCATGCGGTCACGCAGGGCAAAGTAATCCCGCGGGCGGAAATACTGCTTCACCAGCGTTTTCAGGCGGGCATCGTTGGTCATGGTGCTGCGGATGATCTCGTCCTCCACCTCTCTGGGGAAGATGCCGGCCCCCACCATCGTGCGGGCCATCTGGAAGAAGCGGTCGTAGCTGTCCACGTTCTGGTCCTCGCCCTCGGCCTTGATGCGCTGGCGCAGCTGGTTATAGCGGCTCATGCCGACACCGCTGGC
>JAZRWD010000051.1:0-22622 GCA_045599525.1 Candidatus Limivicinus sp.
GTTGATTTCTCTCTAAAGAACAAAACATGCTCTCATCGGTCTTTCTCCGATGAGAGCATTTCTATTTCTCTGTTTCGCCTATATCCATCAGGCCTCGGGAACAATGAGCGTATCTCTTACCGCATCCGGAATTCGCTGCGTACTTTTCGCCTCCGTGTTCAGTTGGATTCCGGCACTTACCGAAACCGGCAGCTCTGTCCGAACTACCTTCAGCACGCCGCCGCAGTTCACCTGAAGGGCTGTCAGCCGTCCGTCTGTTACACTTACGGTGATTTTTCCGGATTGATAGCGAATATCCATATCCGTTACACCCGGTGCAATCGTCTGGCAGAGTTCGCGGATGCTGTCCCCGTCTACGGTAAGAACAAAGGTCTGTCCCGCAGCAGTCTCCGTAACGGTTACGGTTCCGTCCAGGCAGAGGTTCTCCAGGGCAGGAAGCAGTTTTGCGGTATCCACAAGGCTCAGCTCGTTACCTGTCAGTTTTTTCCCTTCGCTTGTGCAGGCCGCCGTATCGGTATAGTAAATGGAAAGGCTGTTTTTCCCCAGGCGGCTGATGGCTGTATCCCCGATTTTCCAACGGGTATAATCCAGATTGTCGTTGAGGATCAGGGAGCCGCAGTCTGCCTTCAGCGAAACGGTACCGGCAGTATAGGGTGCATGTTCAAACTGCAGCCATGCCGCAGCCAACGGCAGCAGAGAGGAAGAAAGGGTTTTGTCCGATGTTTGGCCAAGACGAATGGCCTCTACCGCCGCATCGCTGACTTCGATGTGCTCAGCGCCCGGTGTAAGCGTGGCCCGCAGGGAGAAGGCCACACCATAATGGGTCTCTCCTTTGCCGGTCACCGTCAGGGAACGGATTTTTCCCGCTGCAGCCGTCAGCCGAATCCGGAGATCGTTCACCTCAAAGGCGCCGATCTTCTCCAGCTCCGGCAGAAGCAGCCTGACGATCTCGCCCGCGCGCTCTCCCGCAACAGTAATGGCATATTCCACGCCATCCGGTGTCGTAACGCAGGAGACCTTTCCGCCGACCAACTGCTGACGGGCAATGCGGACCAGGGCCGCACGGTCCGGCAGATTCGCGTCAACCCGATAAGCCCGTCCGTTCGGCAGGATGACCTTGCCGCCCGTGTAATATACCGTAAGCCCTTCCATAGCCACACAATTCACCGCAGCGTCATCCAGCTTCTGGGAATCAATTATACAGGAATAGTCCAGGCTCTGTTCCCCAAAGTTGCCCTCCACGTGCAGCATGCAGGCGCCCATATCGGTATTCAGCAGTTTTTTCAGCTCCGAAAGGGTACGGATCCGCTCACCTAGAGGCGAGACGCTGACCCCTACTGCCAGCATTCCCAGCAGTACGGTACCTGCCACGAGCGTAATAACCAGTGTTTTTCTCTTCTCCCTGGGAATACTTTCTGCACGGGTCTCCACTCTGGTACGAATCTTTTCGCCCAGCTTTGCCAGACGGCGCTTTTTCCGCGCCCGTCGTACCAGAAGCACAATGACAAGCAAAAGGACCAGTCCCACCAGATTGACCGCCATAAACCAAACCGTTCGTACGGTGGAAAAGACCAGTATCTCAGCATCCGTTCCGGACACCGGGAAGCAATAGTACTTGCCCAGTTGTTCTGCCGCAACCTTGGTATACCCGTTTGCGTCATGGAGATAAATACGGCAGCCGGAATTGCTTCGATTCTCCGGAAGAGTATAGCGGACCGTATGGGTCATTGCCCCATCCTCGGGGATATGCATGTTAAGCCTTTCGATCTGTTCCTGACTGACACTGGCATCCAGCTGCCGACCATGGAACACATCTCGGAACTGCCCGGCAATCTGACGGTACCAGGTCTCGTGAAGCAGTGAAGATGCCTCCTCGTCCGGTTCCAGAACAGCTGCAGTAAATCTTGCCCCTTCCGCGAACTGCCCCTCCACATACAGTGCCGGTCTGCCGCTGGTACGGACCAAATCGGACGCCAGAATGGTGCTGCATTTGATGTACACCGCATGAACGGTCGTGTCGGCATGCAGCGCCGACAGGTCCTGGTCCTCCCAGGTAGCAAAATAGCCATCCTTTTGCGGGATCTCGGGATAAACACTCGCGGAGAAGGTCTGGCCGTAGCGGAAGGTAGTTGTTTTCAGGACATCCTCGTCGGCTTCGAAGCGGAGAATAAAGGACTGGAAGCGTTCCGGGACCTCCTCGACCGTCAGTAGATTCTCATAGCCGATTGGCTCCGCCATACCAACCACGCTCAGGCCGTTGATTCCCTGAAGGGCATCGGAGACAAAGAGATTATTGCTGAATTCCCCTTTATTATAACCGGAAACAGCACCGATAAACTGGGTACAATCTTCCAGGATCACCATGGAACGGCAATCCTGCACCACACTTCTTTCGCTCTTTTCTTTGTAACCGCTGCCCACAATGCCACCGACAAAACGTTCACCGGTCAGATTGCACTTGGCCCAGCAATGACGGATACGGGAATAGCACAGCCCGACGATTCCGCCGACATAATCCCCGTTTTCGCTGCTGACCGTACCGTAGTTCTCACAGTCAACCACATAGCCAACCGTAAGCTTGCCGCTGATTCCGCCCGCGCAGTTTTTACGGGAGGTCACGCTGCCGATGTTGACACACTGCGTCAGCACCGCCTTAAATTCATACTCCGTTCGGGTCGTTCCCCCCAGGAGCTCCAGGTCATCCTCGGGATTCAGATCACTTTCTACCGAAACCTGGCCGGTAATGCCACCCGCATTGATATCGCCATAGATCGTGCCCTGATTGTTGCAGGAAAGCACCTTGCCATAGGTGATCTCCTCGATATTCTCCTCCGAGGTATCGTGGATGATCTCGTTATTGGAACGGTCAGTCAGCGCATTCATCAGGTTACGGAAAGCACCGCCGATCGTGCTCAGCTGGCTGTTGATCGCAGCCAGGTCCTGGGACAGGGTATCCGTGGCCCAGTTGACGTCCGCAGAAATGCCTTCCATGCTCCAGCTCATCCCCTCCAGGGCCGCAGCGGCATTTTCGAGAGCCGCGGCAATGGAATCCGGGTCGTAGGGATTCACGTTCCAGAGGCCCTCTGCTATCGGTTCCAGCATGGCTGCGATGCCGACGATCTGCCCTGCTGCATTGGCTCCGGCAATGCTGAGATCGTCAACCGTCGCACTCAGCGCATAGGTCAGGCCGTTTACCTGACCGGCCATATTGCCCACCAGGTCCGTCTGGGACAGAATGCCCATATGGGGCTCTGCCTGACCAACGATACCGCCGATATCCTTACGTCCGTAAATTTCCCCCGTATTGGTGCAGGAATAGGTATAGCCGCAACTGCGGCCGATAATGCCACCCACGTTATAGCCAATGTGCTGATAACCTACCACTGCTTCGTTTCGGCACAGGCAGACTATTCCGCTGCTATAGCCCGCAATTCCGCCGGTATCCTCCGTTACGCCAAGGGTATCGGTAGATGCCAGGGTAAAGGATTCCAACAGGGCTACGATGTCCAAATCGTTCAGGTTGATTTTGGGATCGACGGCAGTAATATTCACGTAGCTTGCATTCTCGCAGCGCTGAACGGTACCCGCGTTACGACCGGCAACCCCACCGGTCATGCTGTTTCCGGTGACACTGCCAAAGGACCGGCAGCTCTCTACACAGCCGAAGGACGAATTGTCCCCCACGATACCGCCAACCATCGCATTTCCGCCGACGGTTCCGGTAAAACTGCAGCCCGCAATCAGGCCGTTGTTGATCCCCGCAATACCGCCGACATTGTCTGCGTTGCCTTCCGGCGTGCATGTTCCCGTCACGTTCAGGTCCAGGACCTGGCCACCCTGCTCGACCCGTCCGAACAGGCCGCAGGGCGACACCGCCGTCGTCAGGTTCAGGTCACTGATCAGGTGGCCGTTGCCCCGGAAGATTCCGCTGAAGGATGGAATGGGTTCCAGCCGCAGGCCGGCAAGGGAGATGTCCTCCTGTAGGATAACCGTACGGTTTTCCGACCAGTTGTTCATTCGGCACAGGGCCGAAAAGGAAATCAGGTCCTCTGCGGTAGAGATGAGAAATGGTTCTTCTGTTGCCTCGATGGCGGTCTCACCCGGGATGCCTTCCTCCGCAGAAGCCGGAAAACGCAACACGCCGGTAGATAATGCCAGCAGAAGCAGCAGAGTAATGACCGTTGTTCTTTTCATTTAAATCTCAACCTCTTCTTTCTCCGGCCGAATCGGCTCCGACACTGCTGCGGACAAAGGTGCGCTCTGCTCCGGGACATTTTCGTGTTCCACCGTTCCGTTAATCAGGCGAAGGTCCACATCCCCGTCCACAGTTGCACGAATGTAGCCCGTTACCATGCCATGGATCTCTCCACGGACCATTCCTTCCACCACAACGCGTCCGCTTGCCCTGTGCTGGAGACCTGCCAGATTCGTTTTCATCGAAAAAGAAGTTCTATCCACAACAGCACTGCCCACCAGCAGTATTTGCGGCAGGATAAACATAACCAGGAACAGGGAGATGATCGTGCCTCGGCCAATAGCCTGCCCAATACCAGCGATTGATGCCTCCGAAGTCATCTGCCCAATGAGGATACCTGCTACCGCAAGAATTGTACCGGAGGTAATGATCGTCGGAAAGGCAAAGTTCAGGGTCTCAATAATGGCCTCTTTATGGCTCATCTCGTTCTTCAATTCCATATAGCGGCTGGCAATAACAATGGCATAGTCAATATTGGCACCCATCTGAATAGCAGTGACGACCAGGTAGCTCATGAAGAAAACACCATTGCCGGTCAGGGCCGGAATAGAGAAGTTTATCCAGATACTGCCCTGAATGACCAGAACCAGCAGTACCGGCATACCGGCCGACATAAAGGTAAACAGCAAAACAACCAGTACGATCAGCGTAGACACAACAGCAACGACCACGTTATCGGTCTCGAAGGAATCCCTGAACTCCATTCCATTGGTCGAGTTACCCGCAATATAGACCTGGCCGTCGGGATAATACTTTTCTGCGACATGGTACATGGTGCGAATGAAGTTATAGGTCTCTGTTCCGCCGGCTGGCAGATTCAGGTAAACCAGCATACGGCTGAAGTCTTTCCCCTGCAGCTGGAGCCTGGCATTGTTCATCTGCACGTATGCATTGTTCAGCAGCTCTGTCTGGTCCGCATCCAGCGTTACATAGCCCTCGTTCACCTGGTTACAGACAAACAGGAAGATATCAATTAAAGGCACACGATAGGTCGACAGGCCGCCGAGCAGCTTCTGATAGGCCTCCGTCTCCACCGCGTATGCGGCATACACCAGTTCGGCCGTCTCATAATCCAGATTCGTCAGCTCGGAGAATTGACGCGGCGTCAGCGTATCGGTGAGCATATAGCCGTTCATCGCTTCCACATTGCTCAGCCCGGTAGAGGATTTCACTTCGTCATAAGTCCCCAGCTCGGCCAGCATAGCGGCTTCCGTTTTGTAGTTTCCTGCCGGAACGACCAGGGCAACCATATTGGTTCTGCCAAAATACTCTCGGATCATGTTGGCCGCAATCTGCGTCTCATTCAACCGCGGAGTGGTCAGAGTATCATAGCCGTATACATAGGGGCACTCACCCGAGAAATGGATCGCCAGCACAACCAGCAAAACGAATACCGGTGGAACCGCGAAGCGGGTAACATAGTCCAGCTTACCAACAAAAGAGATCTTCGGCACAAAGTTTTTGTGGACTGTCTTATCCATCAACGGCCCGAACAGCACCAGCAGACCGGGCATTACGGTAAACACCGACAGCAGGGCGAAAACAATTGCCTTAGTCAGATTGATTGCCATATCCGGGCCAAGTTTAAACTGCATAAACATCATCGCGATTAAGCCGCCTATCGTTGTCAGGCTGCTGGCTCCGATTTCCGGTATGGCCTTGCTCAGGGAAACGATGACCGCGTCGCGGATTTCCAGTTGCTTATGCTCCTCTTTGTAACGGTTGCAGAAAATAATCGCATAGTCCAGTGAAAGTGCCAGCTGTAGGACAGTCGTCACGGAATTGGAAACGAAGGAGATTTTGCCCAGCAAAAAGCTGCTGCCCATATTTAGAATGGCCGCCACCACAAAGGTCAGAAGGAGAACCGGAACCTCGGCGTAGGTACTCGAGGTAAAAACCAGGACCGCAACCACAACAATGGCAACAAGAACCATTATTTTACTGACCTCTGCTGCAATGATCTTCGAAATCTGGTCGCCTAAAGACGTGGAAACATAGACATCGTAATCCTTCAGGTACTCATACACATAATCCAGGGAGTCCAGGCAGGCGGGGTCCGTCTCATCATAGGCAAACGTAACCGAAAACAGCGCTGCACCCCGATTGAAATGCGCGGAAGTATCATCATAGTCCACCGTCAGCACACCCTTGATTTCCGATATTTCATCTGCCAGTCTGGATGCCTCATCGGTCGTAATGCTCGTCACTAAATAATCGGCTGTGCCGAAGGTGACAAACTGCTCTTCCATCAGCGCAATACAGGCTTTGGTTCTGGAATCATCCGGAAGATAAAACACCAGATCATTCTCTACCTCCACCCAGTTCCGTGAAAAAGCAGAAAAAATCAGTAAAAGAATAACGACCAGAAAAATCAGATTTCGTTTATCAACGATGAAGCCGGACAACTTCAGCATAAAGTTCCCGGACTGTTGCGTTTCATTGCCCATCGTTTGCCCCTCTGTTTGTGAAATAGGTTCTTTTGGTTGAAAAGAATATTATACGCCCTGTGTTTGGTTTATTGGCGAATGTTCCGTACGAAACTAAGCATTTCCTGCAAATTGCCTACTGAAGCGTTCCAAAAGTGCGCGAATAGAACAAAAGTCCCTGCCTCACAAACGTAAAGCAGGGGGGCTAATCCTACAAAGGATATGCAATTATTCTTTTCCGCCCAGGTGGTTGATCATACTGGCCAGGTAGCCTGCGCCGAAGCCGTTATCGATGTTCACTACACTCAGGCCGCTGGCACAGCTGTTCAGCATGGACAGTAGTGCTGCCACACCGCCAAAGGCTGCTCCATAACCCACACTGGTCGGAACAGCGATCACCGGGCAGTCCGCCAAACCGCCGATTACCGATGGCAGAGCGCCTTCCATGCCGGCCACCGCGACAATGCAGCGCGCAGTCATGATCTCCTCTGCGTGGCTCAGCAGACGGTGAATGCCCGAGACACCCACATCATACAGGCGAACAACACGGTTGCCCATCGCCTCTGCGGTCAGTGCGGCTTCCTCTGCTACGGGAATGTCCGTTGTGCCGCCGGTCGCTACGACAATTGTCCCGTAGCCGTCCGGTTCGGGCATGTTTCCGACCACGCCGACCTTGCTCAGCGGGTCATAGCGGAACTGCTCACCATAAATTGCTCGCACCGCCCCTGCCGCCTCCGGGGCCATACGGGTCGTGAGCACAGGGCTCTGCCCCGCCGACAGCAGTGATGCGGTTATTTTGCAGATGTGTTCCGGGCTTTTTCCCTGCCCGTAGATTACCTCGGCCGCTCCCTGTCGAAGCTCCCTGTGGTGGTCCACCTTGGCAAAGCCCATATCATCGATTGGCTCCATCTTCAGCTTTACCAGTGCCTGCTCCGCACTCAGTTCGCCGCTTTCCACCGCCCGCAGAATCTCCAGTGTCTGCTGTTTTTTCATCGTTTTTCTCCTTGTTTTTCCCGCCGGCGGAGATTTCCGCCACTGTTCTCTCTTTGCTTTATGATACCTGTTTGTGCGGCAGAAAGCAAATGCAAAAAATGGTATTTCCTGCGTCGTTAAACGCCGTAGCCCCACCGGCAGTCTGCAGCTGACGATGGGGCCTATGGAGTTTCCGCCCTTTACGGTGTTGAAGCTGTGAGCAGCGGAGCTTTATTTTGCTTTTGCCGGAGTCTTAATGGTTGCCGCATAGGCACTGTTGCACAGACCAAGCACGGCAGACAAAATGAACAGGGTCTCAATACCCAGGCTCTGCCAGATCCAGCCGCCAAAGAGGGCAATCAGGATGGTGATCAGATGGTTGACCGAAATACCGGTGGAAATGGTTGCACGTGTTTCCTCCGGGCTGTCGGAAATATCCTGCACATATACGTTGCTGGCCATGGATGCCAGAGAAATAATGCTGTCCAGAACGTAGTTTACACAGCAAACCACAAAGGCGACCTGCATGGGGAAAATATGATGTGCAAAACCATAGAAGAAGCAGACGATAACCAGGATGAGGGTATCGGAGATCATTACGATCTTGTAGCCCAGCTTGTCGATAATCTTGCCGACGACCGGAGCCAGGAAGTAGCAGGAGACGGCCGACACAGCAAACAGCAGGCTGATGACCGTTGCGCTTGCGCCATAGAAGAGGATCAGGACATAGGGCCCAAAGGTAAAGAACACCTGCTTGCGGGCACCGTAGAAGACCTCCAGCATATAATACTTCGTATACTTTTTACGGAAGTAGAACCGGCGCTTGGACTTATCGGTTTCACTGCTGCCGGTGATGCGTAAGCTCAGCAGCATGCTGGCAGCCATGAACAATGCCGAAACCGTGAAGAAAATGCGATACGGCTGTTTATCCGCCCAGCGCAGGAAAACGCCGATGATCACCAGGTAGCCGGCAAGCGTGCCGATCTGATACAGAGAGCTCTGATAGCCCAGTGCCCGACCGCTCTGCCCGGGCTTTGCATACTGCAGGGAAAGGGTGTTTTTCATGCCCAGCTGGATGTGCTCGCCCAGAGAATAGGTGCAGATTGCCAAAGTAACCATAACCTTGGTTGCGGGAACCACGGCCATCATTCCCATGCCCAGGAGCATGATCACTGCACCCATCTTATAAAGCTTTTCTGCCGAAAAGGTATAGAATGCAGCCAGAATAAAGATCAGCAGCAGTCCGGGGATCTCGCGGAAAAATTCCACTACACCGCGGTCAAGCTCGCCCATGGCAACGACCTCGGCGAGGTAATTATCCTGCATTCCCTTATAAAGGCCGTAGCCGATACCAGTAAGCAAAAGGGAAAGGAAGAAAACCTTGTAGGGGGAGTCTTCCCGGAATGTCTGTTTTAATTTTTGCAGCATGTTTTTTTCTCCTTACAGTATTTCATAGGGGTTCGGCTTGCCGCTGCGGTAGCAGTCAGCCGCGACAAAAACCTCTTCCATCATGCAGCGGATGGTGGTTTCCGTATAGAAGGCATTGTGCGGGGACACGATCACATTGGGATAGCAGCGCAGGAGGTTATAGTCATCCATGTCCAGATTATCACTGATCCGGTTAATATAAAACAGCTTCGTGTCGTCCTCGTAGACATCCAGACCGGCACCGCCGACCTTGCCGCTCTTTATTGCGTTTACCAGTGCATGCGTATCAATGAGGCCGCCGCGGGCTGTATTAACCAGCAGAACGCCGTCCATCATCTTGGCCAGGCTCTCTTCATTGATCATATGGAAGTTGCCGGGATTCAATGCCGCATGCAGGGAGATCAGGTCGCACTCTCTGTAAATGGTATCCAAGTCGACATACTCCGCATACTGCTTCACCTCTTCGTCCGGGTGACGGGCATAGGCCAGAATGCGGCAGCCGAAGCCGCTGAGGTGCTTGACCACCGTTTTGCCAATGCTTCCGGTGCCGATAATGCCAACCGTCATGCTGCTCAGGTCACGCCCCATTTTGCCTTTCAGCGAAAAGTCCTGCACGTTTGCGCGCAGCATCGTCTGGTTCATGCGCCGCGCCGTCATCAGCATCAGCATGATGGCATAGTTTGCAACACTATCTGCCGGGTACGGTGTGGTGGAAATGTGCAGCCCCTGCTGCCGGATGTATTCTACCGGAAGGTGATCATAGCCGATGCAGCTGCAGAGAAAGCTTTTCACACCGTAGGCCTTCAGCTGGTCCACGTCCGCTTCCGTAACACGGATCGGCGGGGAAGAAAACGCATCGCACCCCTCTGCCAAGGTGATCGTCCGCTCATTCAGGTGCTCGTTTGTCCATACATAGTCAATGCCGTACTCCTTGCTGAGACGCTCTACATAGGGCAGCTCGTCAAAGTCACGCATGGAATAAAATGCTATTTTCATACAATTATTGCCTTCTTGTTCCTATTCTTTTGCAAAATAGCCTTATTTTTCAGCCTGTGTTATTATAGGAGGGTGCAGTTGCTTTGTCAACCGACGCAACGGAAAATACACACAACGCTGACGGTTCCCGCCAATGCAGACACCCCCGCCATCATCCGGAGGGGGTGTTTTGCAGAATATACCATTTTATTGATCCGAATAATTCCGAATATGCTCGGAATACCAGAAGGCACTGTCCTTTGGAATACGCTTCATTGTTGTATAATCGGTAAAAATCAGGCCAAAGCGTTCATCATAGCCTTCTGACCACTCGAAGTTATCGGTCAGGCACCAATGGAAATAGCCGCAGCAGTACCCATCATCTGCCGCCCGTTCAACCTCAGCCAGATATTTCTGCAGAAAGTCAATGCGGTCAACATCATGTACCTGCCCATCGGGATATACCCGGTCATGACAGCTGCATCCGTTTTCGCTGATCAGGACAGGAATTCCGTACGCTTCCGTAACAAACCGGGGACCATAGTACATAGACGACGGTGCAATCGCCCAGGAAAGGGAATTCCGCGGGTAACCGCTGGGATAAGGAACGTATTCCGGTCCGTTCTCTCCCATTCGTGCCTGATCACCATGATAAGTATTCAGGCCAATGATATCCGGCACCTGGTGAATGATCTCCATGTCCTCGTAAGGCACAGCGTCAACAAGATGCTGAAGCCCAAGGGCTGTCAGATCCGGGTAACGGCCAAGACATACCGGATCCAGGAACATGGGGTGGCTGAAGAACCAGCCCGACTCGACCCGTTTCATGGTAAGCGTACGGGCGGCTTCCAGGTCCGCTGCGCTGTCTGTCATCGGGCAAAACACACTGCCGGTAGAAGCCACACCGATCTTAGCGGATGGGTCAGCTGTGCGGATCGCCTTTGCCGCCAGACCGTAAGCTAACATGGCGTTATGCCAGTAAGGGAACAGCTCTTCCGGCTGCAACTTCAGCCCGGGAGCATGACTGCCAATACCATAGCCCAGCCCAACGAAGCACTGCGGCTCATTCAGCACATAATACCCGGCAACACGGCCGCGAAAATGCTCTGCAACAACGGCCGCAAACCGCCCAAGGGCTTCGGCTGTTTCCCGCCCTCTCCAACCGCCAAAGCGTTCCTGCAAGGTTTGCGGCAGGTCCCAGTGATAGAGCGTGATCCAGGGAGTAATCCCACGGGCCAGGCAAGCGTCAACAACGCGGTCGTAGTAATTCAGCCCTGCCGGGTTCACCGCGCCGTCCCCATTGGGAAGAATACGCGGCCACGACAGGCTGAATCGGTAATGAGGAATGCCCAACGAAGCTACCAGATCCAGGTCATCCTCAAAGCGGTAGTACGCATCACAGGCCACATCGCCTGTCTCCCCGTACTTGATTTTTCCGGGCGTATGACTGAAGATATCCCAAATGCTGGGGCTCTTTCCATCGGCTTGCGGAGCCCCTTCGATCTGATAGGAAGCGGAGCCAACACCCCAGATAAAATCTTTTTTCATCTTCGTTCTCCTTCGAATAATGTTATCTCGCACATATCGCTTTGCTGTCCCGGCCATATGCGCAAAGGATGTAAAGAATCCCGGCAGGACTCCACCGGGATTCGGAAATATTGTTTCGTTAACCCTTGACTGAGCCCGCTGTAGCCCCTCGGATAATGGACTTTGACAGGAAAACGTATACCACAAGAACGGGCAGAATTGCAAGCAGCATGAACATGTAGACCTTGCCCATGTCAAACTTGGAGTAGTCTGCACTGCGCAACTGCGCAATCATAATCGGGACGGTTTTGAGCTCCGCTTTGTCCAGCAGCAGGGCCGGAATAAAGTAGTTATTCCAGGACGCGACAAAAGAGAAGATCATCTGCACCGCAATTGCAGGCTTCATAATGGGAAGAATAATGCGGTTGAAAGTCATAAATTCGGAAGAACCATCCACACGCGCTGCGTCAATGAGTTCCATAGGAAGCACACTTTCAAGATATTGCTTCATGTAGAAAAACACAACGGGAGCAGCAATGCTGGGAAGGATCAGCGGCAGGTAGTTGTTGGTCAGACCGGCTTTGGTGCACATCTGCACGAAACCGACGGCAGAAACCTGCGGAGGAATCGTCATGATCGCCATAATAAAGGTAAATATGGCCTTTTTGCCTTTGAAGTCATAAACGTGGATACCATATGCCGTCAGTGCGGAAAAGTATGTGGTCAGGACTGCGCAGCTCCCGGCAATGATGAAACTATTCAGCATACCCCGCGGAATGTTAATGGACGCATCATTCCACGCATTTTTCAGGTTATCCAAAAAGTGGTTAGACGGAATCAGCGTAAAGCCCGCCTGCAGCTGACCGTTGGAACGCGTCGCATTCACGATCAGCATGTAAAAGGAAAACAGGCACATGACAGACAGGAAGATGAGAATAGCATAGACCAGTACACGGAGCACCAGCAGCTGAATACGCCCTTTGCGGCTCAGATTATCGTTCATGAATCATGCCTCCTTTACTTTTTATATGCCTTGCTGACGGAATTGTAGACCACCAGGCTCAGCGCTGCTGAAATGATAAACAGAATCGTGCTTACGGCGCCTGCCATACCATAGTTTTTACTGGTACCCAGATAGTTGTTCAGGTACATCACAAGGGTAAAGCTTGTGCGGTTCGGCATACCCTTGGCATTGGTCAGGACCTGCGGCACATCGAACATCTGCAGGCCGCCAATCATGGCGGTGATAATCACATAAACCAGGATCGGCATCAGCAGAGGAACGGTAATTTTGGTAAATACCTTCCAGGAGCTGGCACCGTCGATCGTTGCTGCTTCAAAAAGGGCCTGGTCAATACCCATTATACCGGCCATCAATACGATCGTTGTATTGCCGAACCACATCAGGAAGTTCATCAGGCTGATCATACCGCGGACCGTAAAGGTATAGGCAAAGAAGTCGACCGTTACCTCTGACCATCCCATCTGTTTGATCAGCTGGTTGACCGGGCCTACGTTGGAAAACAAGGTAAAGAAGAGCATGGAGAACGCCGATGCCATAATCAGGTTCGGCATATAGATCACGGACTTGAAAAATCCCTGGCCCTTGATGTTCAGCCGATAGCTGGTGAAGAAAACAGCCAGCAGCAGAGCAATCAGCACCTGGGGAACCGCACCCATCAGCCACAGAGCGATCGTGTTCCAGGCATAACGAAGGATACCAATGGAACCGGTATTGTCCGGGCTGAAGAGCTTAATATAGTTTTTCAACCCGACAAAGTTTGGCCCGATCTGCTTCAGGCCGCTGCGGTAGTTCTCAAAAAAGCTGTTGTATATGGTCAGCACCTGGGGAAAGAACGTGCACAGAATGTACACAATGAAGAAGGGCGCAATAAAAACATAACCCCACTTTGCGTAGTTTACGCCGCTTCTTTTCCGTAAGCCCTTTTTGTTCAAGAGAATTCCTCCTTTATCGTTTGGCTTCTTTGCGCTTCACAGTCCGGCATTTTCCGGCCGGATTCTGAACCACAGAAAAACCGCCTGAATAATCCGCCTACATTGGAAGAACCGGGGCAGGGCATATGCCCTGCCCCGGCAGAGATCGTTCAATAATCGTGTACTTACTGAATTGACTTCGCCATCAATCAGGGAGTAACAATTTCAGGATAGGTCTCGTTGACGTAGTTGTAGAAGTTGGCAAGAGCTTCTTCCACGGTGCAGGAACCTCTGTAGTGCTCCTGGAGTGCGCTCTGGAGGCCTTCGTTCAGCAGCTGGTCATAGTTGGTATGGTTCTCCCAAACGATGTTGCCTGCGAGCTTTGCAAATGCAGCGATATCGTTCTGGCCGCCAAGGATGAGGGTGTTACCATAGGAAGGATCATTGGCAAACTTTTCAACAACAGCAGTGTTGTTGGGGTACTGAGCCTGTTCGGAAACGAGCTTGGAGCAAACTTCTTCGTCCTTGGTGAAGGTGGTGAAGATGTCAGCGAGCATTTCTGCATTGTCGGAACCGGCAGCAGCCAGCAGCCAGGTGCCGCCCCAGAAGTGAGCCTGCGGGCCGGCGCAGATTGCCCAGTCGCCTGCGCAGCCTGCTTCGGGATCGATAGCGTTGCCCATGCAGAAGTTGAAGTACCATGCCGGTCCGAAGAAGCACATGGTCTTGCCGTCCTTGAACATCTGGACGTTCTTTTCATCGTCCCAAACGCCTGCGGTCAGGGTGTAGCCGTTGTCAATAAACTTCTCGGTCTGATCCATCCATGCGGTGATCTGGCTGTCGAAGCTCAGGTTCATGTCTTCATCAACCCAGGGGGAGGTGCAGTTGTTGGAGAATACGCGGTAGGTTTCTGCGAAGGAAGCGGTCATGAGGTAGCCCTTTTCTGCAGCCTGTTCAGCAACAGCTTCGAACTTTGCCCAATCGGAGAGAGCAGCCTGGACTTCATCGGGATCATCGGTGCCAAGAACGTCCTTGGCAATGCTTCTGCGATAGATCAGAGCAGAGGGGCAACACTGGAAGGAAACACCCTTGCAGACGCCGTCGGAGTCGGTAGCAGCCTGGATGGTGTAAGCATACATCGTGTCAGCATTCTCAAAGCCGATCTCATCGATGCCCATGGTGTAGGGGGAGTCAACATACTTGCCGATGTAGTCTGCTTCAGCAAGGAACATATCGACCTTATCGTCAGTGGAAGCATTTTCCTGGTTCAGGAGTGCTTCGTCGAGCTTCTGCTGATAAACGCCGCCGTCGGACGGATTGATGATCCAGTTAACGGTGATGCCTGCTGCATCAGCCTTTTCCTGATAGTAAGCTTCAAAGAAGCCCTTGAACTCTTCGTTCCATGCGTAGATATTGAAGACCTTGCCCTGCTCTTCTGCAGGTGCTGCATTTGCTACTGCACAAAGGCTGAAAACCATAACCAATGTGAGCGCCAGTGCGACGATTTTTTTCATTGCTGTTTTTTCCTCCATATTTTTTATTTGTTTTTTATTAACTGCCTTTCGGCAGAATAATACAGATTAAAGCCGGCGGACAGAATTGCCTTCCTGGACCTCGCCGTGGATAATGATCCGATCACGAATCACTGTCCGGGGTGTTTCAATCAGCTCGATCAGTTTTTTCGCTGCGGTCCGCCCCATTTCCAGCGTGTTCTGCTTATAGGTGACCAGCGAAGGCTTTATCACACGGGAAAGCCGGATTCCGTCATATCCGATTGCCGACACATCCTCCGGAATACTCATCCCCAGATCCTGAACGGCGTTTATTCCGCCTATGCAGGAATAATCGTCCGGGAAGAAGATGCATGTCGGCGGAACATCCAGCGCCAAAAGCGCTTTGGTCTGCTCATAGCAGTTTTCCGTATCGTGGAAATTCCCTGCCCGAATGTATTCCTCCGGAATCTGCAGGCCCAAGGCCTCACAGGCCCGGTTAAAGCCAACGATGCGGTTCCGCGTTACGGATGTTGTCTCGCCGTGGATCATTGCCAGTCTGCGGTGCCCCATATCGTAGGCGTAACGCACAAGCGCTTCCATGCCTTCAACATTATCGGACAGAACAGCAATATGGTCGTGGAACACATGGTCTATGGTAACCACAGGGACATCGGACGCGACCAGTTCCTGCACCTGGGGATCTTCAAAATCGACACAGGCAATCACCACACCGTCAACATTACGATAGCGGCAATGCTGCAGATAGGTTGTTTCCCGTTTGCCGACATTACGGTTGATAAAGGTCACATCATAACCGTTACGCTCTGCTTCAACCTTCAGGCTATCCAGTACGGAAGAGAAAAACTCATGTGACAGACCGCTGTCTCTCTCATCAATAAACAGGATGCCAATATTATAGGTTCTATTTGTTTTCAACGCCCGGGCAGCAGAGTTGCTCATATAACCCATTTCTTCTGCCATCTGCGTGATTCGCTCACGGGTGTCTGCACCGATGTCTTTGTGCCCGTTCAGTGCCTTGCTTACCGTAGCAACAGAAACGCCACAGCGTTCTGCAATATCTTTTAAGGAAATCATATTTTCTCTGCTTTTGTGCAAGTCCACAGTGCCGAATAAGCTGTTCGCTCGTTTCACTTAATCGTTTTCGTATCTTTAAGATAGAACATTCGCACAGCATTTGCAACTATTTTTTTATCCTTCCATTTTATTTTGGCGTTTCACCTAATTTCACCATTAAAAAACAGTCGTTTTAACCAAATTCTCTTCCTTATTTATTTCTGCGCACAATAATTACATTTCATTTGGCAGAAATTAGTTAATGCAAAAGGTAAAAATTAACTTGATTTTTACGTAGTTCTGCGATACTTTATAACAAAGAGTATTACTCAAACGTTTTCGTCGATTATTCATAAGGAGAAGTGTCTTATGCAGTTCGGTCATTTTGATGACGCCGCCAGGGAATACGTCATCCACACTCCACGCACTCCCCTCCCTTGGATCAACTACCTCGGCAGTGATGATTTCTTTACGCTGACCTCCAACACCGCCGGTGGATACAGCTTCTACCGTGATGCCCGCCTGCGCCGCATTACCCGCTACCGTTACAATGCCTGCCCATTGGACAGTGACGGCTTCCATATATATATAAAGGATGGCGATTCCGTCTGGAACATCGGCTGGCAGCCCGTCCAGAAGGAACTGGACAGCTATGAATGCCGCCACGGCCTTGGCTACACCATCATTTCCGGTTCTCTTGATGGCATCGCCGCCAGACAGGAAATGCTGGTTCCCAAAAACGAAAACTGCCTGCTAGTCCGTTTTTCCCTGAAAAACACCACTGGTACCGAAAAGACCGTTACTGCCTTCCCCTTCACTGAGTTTTGTCTCTGGGATGCCGTAGATGATTCCTCCAACTTCCAGCGGAACTACTCCATCGGCGAAATGGAGATTGAGCCTAATGCCATCTACCACAAGACCGAATACCGCGAGCGTCGCGATCACTTTGCGGTTCTGTGGGCAGACCGCCCCTATGACGGGTTCGACACCTCCCGCGATGCTTTTATCGGCGTTTACGGTAGCCCCGCAAAACCGGAGGCCGTTTTCGCAGGGAACTGCACAGGCAGCGTAGCTCACGGCTGGCAGCCCGTCGGAGCCATGCAGTTTAACTTCACCCTCGCCCCCGGTGAGGAGCAGCGCGTGGTTCTCGGCCTGGGCTATATCGAAAATCCGGAAGACGAGAAGTTCGTTGCTCCCGGCGTCATCAACAAAAAACGCGCCCACGCCCTCATTGAGAAGTATTCCTCTGCCGCCTCCTTTGACCATGCTCTTGCCGGTCTGAATGCTTTCTGGTCAAACCTTCTTTCCCGATACGAAGTCCGTTCGGGTGATGAAAAGCTAGACCGTATGGTAAACATCTGGAATCAGTACCAATGTATGGTCACCTTCAATATGAGCCGCTCGGCAAGCTACTTTGAAAGCGGCATGGGCCGTGGAATGGGCTTCCGTGACTCCTGCCAGGACCTGCTTGGTTTTGTCCATATGATCCCCGAAAAGGCGCGTGAACGTATTCTGGATATCGCCGCCACCCAGTTCCCGGACGGCAGCGCCTACCACCAGTACCAGCCGCTCACCAAAAAGGGAAACCTGGCCGTAGGCAGCGGCTTCAATGACGATCCGCTCTGGCTCATTGCCGGCACAGATGCCTATATCCGCGAGACAGGCGACTGGAGCATTCTGCAGGAACAGGTCGCCTTCGATAATGATGAAAGCCTGGCTCAACCGCTGATGGAGCATCTGCGCCGCAGCTTCAACTACACAGTTGAGCACCTTGGCCCCCACAAGCTCCCGCTGATTGGACGAGCTGACTGGAACGACTGCCTGAACCTCAACTGCTTTTCCGCCCATCCCGGCGAAAGCTTCCAGACCACAGGCCCCAGTGAGGGTCCCGTAGCAGAAAGCGTGTTCATCGCCGGTATGTTTGTCAAATACGGCCGTGCCTATTCTGCGATCTGTAAGCATACGGGTCTCCCGGAAGAAGCAGCAATTGCCGAACAGCATATTGCCGAGATGGAAAAGGCTGTACTGACTGCCGGTTGGGATGGCGAATGGTTCCGCCGCGCCTACGATGCCTTCGGCGAGCCTATCGGCAGCAAGGTCTGCGATGAAGGGCAGATCTTCATCGAGCCGCAGGGTATGTGCGTTATGGCCGGAATCGGTGTTGCCACCGGTGAGGCAGAAAAGGCCCTTGCCAGCGTCAAGGCCCGCCTGGACACCAACTACGGTATTGTCCTTCTGCAGCCGGCTTACACCACCTACCGGCTGAATTTGGGCGAGATTTCCAGCTACCCCCCCGGCTATAAGGAAAATGCCGGCATATTCTGCCACAACAATCCCTGGATCACCTGCGCAGAGGCGGTTCTTGGCCATGGCGACCGCGCCTTTGAGGTCTACCGCCGAACCTGCCCCGCCTACGTTGAGGAGATCAGCGAAATCCACCGTACCGAACCCTATGTTTACAGCCAGATGGTTGCCGGATGCGACGCGCCCACCCATGGTGAAGGTAAAAACAGCTGGCTCACCGGCACTGCTGCATGGACACTGCTGAGTGTCACGCAGAGCATCCTCGGAATCCACCCGGATTATGACGGACTTCTGGTTGATCCCTGCATCCCCGCTTCGCTGCCTGGGTTTACTGTCTCCCGCCGTTTCCGCGACGCTTTATATCAGATTACTGTGGACAACAGCGCTGCTGTGCAGCATGGTATCCGCTCCGTGAAGGTGAACGGTGTCACCGTGGAAGGAAACCGGATTCCCGCTGCAGCAGCAGGCACGACGGTAAACGTCGAAATCATCATGGGCTGATTTCTGCCCTCAGGAACAATTTGCAATTCACTGCGGAAATGCGGCCGTTTTTTCTCCGACCGCATTTCCACCTGCAAAAACCACAGGAGCAATCTCGCAGCAGAGACAGCTCCTGTGGTTTTCTCTCTATTTTCTTCGGCATATACGGGGCTTCCGGGACTTATGTCTGTCGCCTCATTGTCCCTCCGCCGTTCAGGTTTCTTCGGTTTTGCAGCCAAGGCGCTTGATAATGAAGCCCTCAACGTCTTCAAATTCGATATCCAGTGCGGCGGCAAACTCGCTGTACAGAATATCTTTCGCGTGCTTCATGGTTGCCTCACCGCGGGTACTGCGGGTCTTTCTGCCGGCCATACGCTGGAAAAGGCCCTTAATGATGCTGACAAGCGCCTCATTGGTGTGGCGACGGAACAGTTCTTTATAGTATGCATCGACGTGGTTAAAACGGTTATCGTTGCAGACTGCAGGAATGATCTCGGGAATCGTATCGATGAAGGCCAGAGCCTCATCGCCTGAGATGATCGGACGCATGAAGGCATTTCCTTCAACCGGGGCAAAGTATGTGCCCGAACCGACATAGGGGGCAAGGTAATAGTACAGCTTGTTTTTGTCTGCCCCCTGCATGCTCAGAGGGGCAATATCCTGTACAACACACACTCCGCTTTCGTTGTAAATGATCATGTCTCCGATTGCAAACATAACTCACCTCAGATTGTCATTCCGCACCATAATACCAATAATACACTATGTAATGTATTATAAACGAAAAATGTATAAAAATAAAGCATTATTTTTCCAATGTCAATCCTTATTTTCATAATTTCCTGTGAACAAACCGTGAATTCCTGTTTTTCGTATCCGGCGGCAGAGTTCTTCCTGTTTCCGATTAGGTTTTCGCCGTTGTGCCGAAAAGGACCGGGCCGCTGATACAATGCCGCTTTCCGGCAGTCCTTTCCGGCCACAAGGGTTTCGTTGACAAAAACAATGCGTTAATGGTATCTTTACGTGCAGAAAAACGTACAGATAAAGAATACGGATCCGAACCAAAATCCGTCATGAGAGGAGTTATGCTTATGCAGCCGCTTTCCGACCGCACCGCCTGTTTCACCGACTCTGTCATCCGCCGCATGACCCGTATATGCAGCAAATACGGTGCCATTAATCTCTCTCAGGGCTTCCCAGACTTTGACCCTCCGCAGGTCATTCTCGACCGTCTTGCCCAGGTTTCCGGCGAATCGGCCCACCACCAGTACTCCATCACCTGGGGCGCCCAGCCCATCCGTGAGGCCATTGCTGCCAAGCAGAGCCGCCTGATGGGGCGTCCAATCGACCCGAACGAGGAAATCGTGGTCACCTGCGGCTCAACAGAAGCAATGATGGCAGCAATGATGACCGTTGCCAACCCCGGCGATAAGGTCGTCATCTTCTCCCCATTTTACGAGAACTACGGTGCAGATACCATTCTATCCGGCGCCCAACCCATCTACGTGCCCCTGAATCCGCCTTCGTTTACTTTTGATCCTGAGGTTCTGGAGGACGCCTTCCGGCAGCACCCCAAGGCCATGGTCCTGTGCAATCCTTCCAACCCCAGCGGCCGTGTCTTCACCCGCGAGGAACTGCAGATTATCGCCGATCTTGCCGTGAAATACGACACCTATGTCATTACCGATGAAGTGTATGAGCACATCGTCTTTGCTCCGCACGAGCATATTTATTTTTCTTCGCTGCCGGGCATGGCAGAGCGCACCATCTCCTGCTCCTCCCTCTCGAAGACCTATTCCATAACCGGCTGGCGCCTTGGCTACACCATCGCCCCGCCGGAGATCACCGACCGCATCAAAAAGGTCCATGACTTTTTAACCGTCGGAGCCGCAGCGCCATTACAGGAGGCTGTCGTTCCCGGCCTGTTGCTTGGCCAGGATTATTACGACGCTCTGCTACAGAAATATACTGTCCGCCGCGACCTCTTTTTAAAGGGTCTGGACAATCTGGGCTTTGCCCACAACGTCCCGGAAGGCACCTACTTCATCCTGCTGGATATCACTGAGTTTGGTTTTGACAGTGACCTGGAGTTCTGCGAGCTTCTGGCGCGCGATGTTGGTGTCGGTGCCGTGCCGGGCTCCAGCTTCTTCAAGGAACCGGTCAACCACCTCATCCGTGTCCACTTTGCCAAGGATATCGACGTGCTGAACGAAGCCCTGAACCGTCTGGCCGATGTAAAAGCCAAGATTCCCTCCCGCCGTTAATCCAACGGATTGTCCTGCTGCCTGTCCGCCTGTGGACAGCAACAACATTTCCCGGCTTGCATGCAAAAAACCACATCCCAGTCTTCTTCACGACCGGGGTGTGGTTTTTCTCTTATTTCACGATATCGGACTTGTCAGTCTGCTCTTTTTTGTCTTTTGTTTTTCCGAACCGTGCCTGTTTTGTCTGTGTCTGTGTACCATAATAGTGATGGTAGGAGTTGTAATTGCGGTAGTAGGTGCTGTATCCGGACCCGATATTGGTATTTACACTGGTAATAATGGTTCCGCAGGGCTCGATACCGGACTTACGCAGTTTTTCCATGTTCTTTTTAATGGTCTTGATCCAGACGGAGTCAAACTTAATGACCATCAGGGCCTTGTCTGCAAGAGCATTCAGCATAACCGTGTCGGATACCAGGCCAACGGGAGGTGCGTCCATCAGCACAACATCGTACTGATCAAACATTGCCTGCAGCTGACTCCGAAGAACGCCGTCAATGCGGATCATTTCCTTCTCAAAGCGGGTGGGGAGTACATCCAGCGTATCACTGACGTGAATCACGGCATCCTTCGCCTCTACGCTACCTTCATAAACCGCATTCAGCGAGTGTTCGTGGTCGACCTTCTCAAAGAAGCAGGAACCCAAAGCCGGCCGGCGGGTATCCATATCGATCAGCAGAACCTTTTTCTCACGGTTGGCAAGCTCAATGGCCAGGTTAGCGGTAATACCTGTCTTGCCTTCGCCTGCTTCAGAGGAGGTAATGTAAAAGCACTTATGGCCTTCGCGTTCCACCAGGTTTTTGATAACATGGGCCGTGGCAATCAGGGATTCCTTAACCTGATAATGCTCGGCATCTGTTGCTTCGGTCATCGCAAAGGGCTTGGAAGTAAAGTAGGCTTTATCGTCCGGTATAATACCAAGGCATTCCACACCGTCCAGATCACGCTCGATGGTGTCAATGTCTGTCAGCGGCGGGTGGATCAGATACAGCAGGAACTGTGCCGCAAGAAATGCGCCCACCAGCAGGATCACAACCATCGGCGGATACTGCCACTTCATGCTTGCCTGCGTAGAACCGGCATCCTTCGGGTAATCCACTACGGAAACCGAGCCAAGATCCAGGGTTTCGATCAGGGTACCGGGAAGCACATCGCAGATTGCCTGCACGAGATTCAGGCCCTCTGTGGAATTGATCCAACGCAGCTCCAGAGTAATGATCTGTGTCTTTTCGTGCTGCTTCACGGACATGTTGCGCCGGATTTCGTCATTGCTCACACCCAGAAGATGCAGTTTTTCCACCGCCGCGGAAAGGACTCTGTCCGATTTGGTCACAAAGATCACCGACTCGGCAATATCCTGGGCCAGCTTTACGTCATTGTATCCCGGGCTGGCATTGTTCGAAAGATAGGCTCCGCCACTGTTTTTCGCAACCACGGCAAAAGAGCAGGTGATGGTATGGCGGGGTGTACGTTCCTTCTTCAGGTAATCCAC
>JAZRWD010000052.1:0-2486 GCA_045599525.1 Candidatus Limivicinus sp.
AGCGCCGTATTTGTCTGCCATCTCCAGCGGGACAATACCGTTGCCCAGAGACTTGGACATCTTGCGGCCCTGGCTGTCACGGACGAGGCCGTGGATAAAGACGGTGTGGAACGGGATCTTCTCCACCTGCTCATAGCACTGGAAAATCATACGGGCGACCCAGAAGAAGATGATATCGTAGCCGGTGACCATGACTGAGGTTGGATACCAATAGCCCAGCGCTTCGGTCTTTTCCGGCCAGTCCATGGTAGAGATCGGCCACAAACCGGAGGAGAACCAGGTGTCAAGCACGTCTTCTTCCTGGTGGATGTTCTTGCTGTGGCAGCATTCGCATTCCTGTGCGTCCTCGCGGGAGACAGTCATATGGCCGCAGTCCTCGCAATACCAGGCCGGGATGCGGTGGCCCCACCAGAGCTGGCGGGAGATGCACCAGTCGTGAACATTTTCCATCCAGTTCAGATAGGTCTTGGTGAAACGCTCAGGCACGAACTTAATCTGACCGTCTTTTACGACCTTGATGGCCTTCTCGGCCAGAGGTGCCATCTTGACAAACCACTGCGGGCTGATCAGCGGCTCGACTGTGGTGCCGCAGCGGTAGCAGCAGCCGACATTGTGGCTGTACGGCTCGATCTTGACCATGTAGCCCTGTTCTTCGAGATCCTTGACGATCTCCTTGCGGCATTCATACCGGTCCATGCCGTTGTACTTACCGCCGTTGATGATCTTTGCGTCTTCGCCAATGACCTGGATCTGTTCCAGATTGTGACGGAGGCCGACTTCAAAGTCGTTGGGGTCGTGGCACGGGGTCATCTTAACGGCACCGGTACCAAAGCCGAGTTCCACATAGTCGTCCGCCACGATCGGCAGCTTTCTGCCCACCAGGGGCAGGATGGCATTTTTGCCGACGAGGTGCTTGTACTTTTCATCTTCCGGGTTAACGGCAACGCCGGTATCGCCCAGGAGGGTCTCCGGACGGGTGGTGGCGATGACAAATTCTTCTTCGGAATTTTCAACCGGATAGCGGATATGCCAGAAGCTGCCGGGAATGTCTTTATATTCGACCTCGGCATCCGACAGAGCGGTGCGGCAGTTCGGGCACCAGTTGATGATGCGGCTGCCCTTATAGATGAGCCCCTTGGAGTACAGGTCGCAGAAGCTTTCACGGACGGCCTTTGCACACACCTCGTCCATGGTGAAACGGCTGCGGTCCCAGTCGCAGGAAACGCCGAGGCTCTTCTGCTGCTCAACGATACGGTTGCCGTACTGGTTTTTCCAGTCCCACACGCGCTCGAGGAAGCGCTCACGGCCCAGGTCATAGCGGGTAAGGCCCTCCTGCTTGCGCAGGTTTTCCTCGACCTTGATCTGCGTGGCAATGCCGGCATGGTCCGTGCCCGGGAGCCAGAGGGTGGAATAGCCCTGCATTCTCTTATAGCGCGTGAGAATGTCCTGCAGGGTAGAGTCCAGTGCGTGACCCATGTGCAGCTGACCGGTGACATTGGGAGGCGGCATAACAATGGAGAACGGCATTTTGTCTGCGTTTACTTCGGGATGGAAGTAACGGCCATTCTCCCACATTTCATAAATCTTTTTTTCGACCACTTTCGGGTCGTACACCTTAGACAGTTCTTTCATGCTTTACTCTCCTAAACAAAACAGCCCTGAAGCAGCTGAAACCAGTTACTTCAGGGCGATAAAAATACCGCGGTACCACCTGAATTCCGCATAAAATGCGGCACTTAAGACCAATAACGGAGTCTACCGCCGACAGCTGATGATTCACCGCCGAAGCTCCAAGCCGACCTTCTCTGCTGCTTTTCGGGGCTTTCACCAACCACCCGTTCTCTGCGGAAAAACAAACAGATACTCCTACTTTTCATAGCATTTGGTGTATTATATTTCATGGCCAGAGGTTTGTCAACAAGGACTTTCTCAGGACCAGGAAGCCCAGATCTCCGGCTGATAGCCAACCGTTGCCTGCTTTCCATTTCTAACAATTGGCATCTTCAGCATGATCTGATTATCAAACAGCTTTTCCAGTTTTGCTTCCTCCGTTGCCAGATAGAGCAGCGGGGCGCAATCGACCTTTTCGGTATCCAGGATGTTATTCAGACCGATCGCACGGACGACCGACTTCAGCTCACCAAGGCTGATGCCGTATTTGACGATGTCAATATACTGGTATTTGATGCGGCGCTCTTTAAACCAGCGCTCGGCCTTTTTGCTGTCGAAATTTTTTGTGTTACCCCAAATTTGAATATTCATTGGCTCAGATTTCCGTAATCACAGGTAAGATCATCGGGCTGCGGCGCAGCTTCTTAAACAGGAAGCTTGCCAGGCTGTTTTTCACACGACTTTTAATGGCAGTGTAATCTTCTACATTTTGCTCGGCGAGGTGATCTAAAGCCTCAGTTACTGTCTTTTTCATTTCTTCCATCAGTTCCTCGGAGTCTTTCACATAGATAAATCCTCGTGTAATGATTTCGGGA
>JAZRWD010000053.1:0-11456 GCA_045599525.1 Candidatus Limivicinus sp.
CCAAAACGTGCACAGGTCTTCAGTAATTCATCGACCCAGGAAATCGTCTCCTCAGACATCATCCCAAAGCCATACTCTCCGTCAATCATCATTCGCGCCCCCTTCCCGCTAGTTCAGGTATGTAAAGAACAGTTCTTTTGCCGCTTCGTCGGCAATCATCAGCGTTGCCGGGCCTCCCGGCCTTGCGGCTGCCACAGGAACCGCTCGAAAATCCTGAATATAATGTTTCTGAAGCTCTGTTGTTTTCGCTTCAAACACAATAACGCCGCTTTTTCCCGCATCGATGGAAAGCTGAATCCCGAAAGCCAGCATCATCCTGCCGATTCCGGTATACCTTCTCTCAAAAGTCAACGTGGGGTTGCTTTCCGGCTGACTCTCAACGTAGGCAATGTAAACAGCAACGCTGTTTTCCCGGACCTGATACGCGCCTAATGCAATCAGTTCGCCATTTTCCGTCTTCGCAGCATACTTTTCCAGTCGCGGGTTCATAATATAATCCGATGTCCAATCGGTCTGCCAGCCTTTTTTGGTCGTTTCAAAATCATCCGATGTTGCTTCCTTGATTGCAACGTTGACCTTATTTCCTGTTTCTGAATCAGAAACATAGTATTGCAGAACCATTTTTCGTCCTCACTCGCAATATTTATTTATATTATACTGCTATTTTTTGAGGATTCAATCTGTTTTTTCAGCTGGGTCGATTTTCATTTTGCCCGCCGGCTGACGTTCCGGGCGGAGCAAGCTCGGCCCCTACACAGGTGACCGTAAAATCTCCGGCCAGCCCCTACAGGGGATTTCGCTCCGCCCCTCCCCTACAGAGGTTACCGCGAAACTTGATAGAAATATAGTGCCAAGTGATGGCATGATAAATGACACCATAACCGATCTTGAAACAAGGGTTCTTTCATGTTTAATGGATTTACCGGAATAACAGTAAAAATCGGACTGCATTTTTGTGCGCAGTCCGATTTTGTTTTCCTGTTCAAAATTCCCCTCACAAAATCCGGATCGCCGTCTCAATGGCGAGGACCTCTCCCGCGATGCGGATGGGCTTGGCGATGATGTAATACCGGTCCCGGCCGATGGTCTCATATTTCGCCACGCTCTTTCCCGTCTCCGTGGCGGTGGCCGAAATGCAGTCGCTGCAGGCCCTGCGCCGTCCGAAGAGGTCGTAGCAGTGGCCGGAGAACCGCACGATATGGCCGTCCGGATCCAGCCGGTACTCCTGCTTCCTGCCGACATCGACAATACGGACGATGGCGGCAACGTCCTGCAGGGTCTTCATAAAGCCGGCCAGCTCCTCGTCGAAGCCGCGGAAGACCTTCATCTCCGCACCGGCATCCTGCTTCGGATGCGGGCGGAAATCGGACAGATGCCGGCTTCTGGCAATGCGGGACGGTTCGCAGAGCAGTGCCTCAAAATCGGCGATGGGCATCGGCTTATAGAAATAGTAGCCCTGGGCGAGCGGGCAGCCGCTGTTGGCCAGGAACTCGACCTGCTCTTCGGTCTCCACGCCCTCGGCGATGGTGACCATATTGATCCGTTCCGCCATGGAGAGCACCGAGGACACGATATTCGAGCCCTTTTCGTAGTTCTCGTCATTCATGCGCAGGAAGCGGAGGTCCAGCTTGATGGCGTCGGAGTCGATCTCCTTCAGGAAGTTCAGCGAGGAATAGCCGCTGCCGAAATCGTCGATCAGCGTATGGAAGCCGGCCGTGCGCAGACCGCCCTGCACCTCCCGCAGGATGGTGTCGTTTTCTACATAGGCGCTCTCGGTAAATTCGATCTCAATGTCCTCCGGGCGGAGGCCGTATTTATGCACGAGGGCGGTAAACGTGTGCACGATATCCATCGAGAACACGTCCATACGGGATACGTTCACCGAGATCGGGATCACGGGCAGTCTGGCGGCGCGCCATTTGGCCAGTGTGCGGCATACGATCTCCCAGATCGCGTAGTCCAGCGTGCTGATCTTCCCGGCCTTTTCCAAAAGCGGAATAAACGTTGCGGGGGAGATCGGGCCGAGCTCCCTGCTGTTCCAGCGGGCCAGCGCTTCGGCGGCGACGATCCTGCCGCTCTTGATGTCGCAGATGGGCATGAGGCAGAAGGTGATCTCGCCCTCCTCCAGCCCCTTGCGGAAGCGGAAGAGGAGGTCTTCCTCGGCGGCCTGCTCCTCGATCATCCGGTCGTCGTACCAGCACACCCTGCCGCGGTCCGGGTTTTTGCCGCGCTTGAGGGCCATGACGCAGCGGTCATAGGCATCCTGCGCGTTGCCCCTGTCCGGCTGCAGGTAACAGGCACCGAAGACCGGGTAGAAGCCCGCACCGTTGCCGACCCTGCCCACGATCTCCGTGAGGCCCTTTACGATATAGTCCAGCGTTGCCTCGCTGCGGGGGAAGACGGTGCAGAAATTGTCGCCGCCCATATACGTGGAGAGGCTTTTCTGCTCCCGGTCGCAGTCCTGCAGGAAAGTGCCCATCTCAGAAAGCAGCTGGTCGCCCGAGGCACGGCCGTACCAGTTGTTGATGACGTGGAAGCGGTCAATATCCGTAGCGAGGACGCAGTACGCCTGCGTTTCCCCGTTCTCTTCCGTCAGCCGTTTTTCGAGCAGACTCCAGTAGGAGCGGCGCAGCGGCAGGCCGGTCATATAGTCGACGGCCACCTTCTGCCCGTCGCCGTAAATATCGCTCATGCCGCCGTCCGTTATGCCGCTCGCGGCGTGGTTCGGCACGATCATATACAGGGCCATGACCATGACATCCGAGGTGCCATAGTATTCCTCGGGCACGATCGTGATATACACGGTGTCCCAGGTGCCGCTTTTCCGGCACTCACGGAACACGCCGTGAATTTCATGCTCGGGCCCGCTGATGCGTTCGGCCAGGGTGCTGAGATCCCAGAACTCCAGGAAGGCCTCGCGGTCATCCGGGTGGACGAGCGCGTTGGCCGTGCGCAGGATCAGGTCATCCAGTCGGTCGTGGGAAAAGGCCTTTTCCTCCGCCGGGTCATCGGGCAGGATGATGCGATAAATGTTCTGCGTCAGGTTCATCTCAATATAGATGTCATAGCCGGGCATCATCGGCAGGCGGTTGCGGATATTGCGCCGCATGTCCACGCTTCTGCGGCAGACCATGGCATGGCAGCGGCCGGCGCCCGGGTAGTCGATCTCCGTCCGGCGGATGCTGATCCATTTTTTCTGCGTGGGATTAAAGAAGGTCAGATCGTCGTTGCTGTCAATCTTCAGCGGGCAGCTCGGGCAGACATCCGCCCGGTTCATCAGGGCCGAATAGCAGAAGTCTCCTTTCTGGGCGCCCGGGTAAGTGGCAGCGATCTGTTCGTTGAAGTTGACCAGGCGGTATTGCCGGTCGATAATGTACATGCTGTTCTTGCTGTGAAAAACGCCTTCGGCCAGGGTGCTTCCGGCCGCGGATACGGCCTCTGCGCCCGCATCGGGCAGCTCCTCATACAGGTCCTCCGGGCGGCAGCCGAAAAACGCACTGATCTTTCCCAGAATGATGGGGGAAAGCTTTTCCCCCCGTCCGATCTTCGCGATCGTGCGCGACGAGATCCCCAGCTGCTTGGCCAGTCCGGACCGCGTCATATGGTGTGCGTTGAGCATCTGCTGCAGTTTTTCATAGCGAAACATGTTTGTGCCTGTCCTTTACTATCTTTACAGCGCTCCTCTGGATGACAGCGGAGCATCCGCTTGCATTACTTTCTTTACTCTTTACTATAACGCCAGTTTTCCCTTTCGTAAAGACCTATTCTTATATTTTAACTATATTATTTTTGAAAGAAAAAATCCTCTCCCGAAATACAGGAGAGGATCATTCTTTACTGTTTCACGTTTACTGCGGATGTATTTTATTTCCCGGTTTTCTTTCCGCTTTCGGAAATGCGGCACCGTCCGGTATCCGCGGCTTTACTTTCTTCTGCGTCTTCTCCGTCTGCGGCGTAGGTTGTTGCGGATGGTGAGTGCCAGCTCGATAATGAGCCCGATCAGGGCCAGGGCGAAGAGCCCGGCGAAAACATAGTTCAGCGGCAGGCCCTTGACGGAAACGCTGTGCCCGCCGATGGAGAAGGAGGTGCCGGCCGAAGGATCGACAGGGGTCGTTTTGGTCAGCAGCTTGCCGCACACGGTGCAGAAGCCGCTGAGCTCACCCTCGGTGGTCTTCGTGGCCTTTTTTACCTCCGTCCAGTTTTCCACGGTATGGGCGGAACGGGGGGTCACCTCTCCGCACAGGCCGCAGACCTGCCAGTGGAAGCCGTCGTCGGTTTCATAGGCGGCGGGATAGCGGTGGAGGCAGGGCGTGGGCGTGGGCTGGGGGGTGGGCACCGGTGTAGGGATGGGCGTCGGGATCGGGGTTGCCGTCGGGACCGGGGTGGGCTCCGGCGTGGGCGCAGGTGTCGGTACGGGATCGGCCCCGTTGACCTTCAGAACTGCCTTTTTGCTGGTGACCTCGCTGCCGTCGGCGGCACGGAACACGCAGTAGACCTCATAGCCGTCCAGGGCCTTGGGGACATTATGGATAATGACCTTGTCGGTACCGTCACCCGTCATGGACGCGCCGGGGAACATCCGTTCCACATCGCCGGGGTACACATAGGTTTTCTTGTCCGGGGAGACCATATACCAGTAGCAGCCGGCGCTGTAGCTCGCACTGGCCACGAAGGACGCCGCATTGCCAACATCGACCGTTTCATCGCCCGGGTTTTTGACGATCGTCGGTGCCCAGACGGTGGCTTCCATGCTGCGGGAAAGGATGATGCTGGTGTCACTCAGGCGGTTGACGACGGCCGGGACAGAGTTGATATACGCTTCGAGATTATCCCCGAAGAAATAGCCGGGCTTCGCCTCCAGGCGGATGTCCAGCTGGTAATTGCAGTTATCGAACACGTCGGTATCCACATTGCCCCAGGCATCGTACCAGGTCCAGCCGGTGAGCGTGACATTGTCGTTGCTCGTGGTGCAGCTGATGTCATACACACCCAGCATGACGATGGGGGTAAAGGGGGACGTGGTCTGACAGAGGACCTTTTTAATGGGTGTGTCAGCGCTTGCCTTTGTGGGGCTGAAGGCCGCCACAGACAGCATCAGGCAGCAGAGCAGGGCAAGAGAAAGCAGCCTTTTTGCAGAGCGACTCATACGGATTATTCCTCCCGGTGCGCTTACCGCCGTCTCCGCGGAAAGCGCATAATTATTCACAGAATATTATATTCCCAGCCTTTGGCAGCGTCAAGGGAAAAACAAGACGGCAGTTGCGTTTTCCGGGGAATCTGCTATAATACTATCGGCTTTTCATGGGGGTTAAGCCTTCTTTTTCGCCATCCGTCCCCCACTTTACGAGACTCTGAACGAGACGAGGTCCTTCTCTTGATTTTATACAATGCCGGTTCCTGCGATGTGGCCGTCATCGGCGCCGGGCACGCAGGCATCGAAGCCGCTCTGGCCGCTGCGCGGCTGGGGCTGGACACCATCTGTTTTACCATAAATCTGGACTGTGTGGGCAACATGCCCTGCAACCCCGCCATCGGCGGCACCGGCAAGGGCCATCTGGTCCGCGAGCTGGATGCGCTTGGCGGCGAAATGGCTGTTGCGGCAGACAAAGCCTGCATCCAGTACCGCATGCTCAACCGCGGCAAGGGCCCGGCTGTGCACTCTCTGCGTGCGCAGGCTGACCGCCGCCGCTATCAGGAGGTCATGAAGCACACCCTGGAGCTGCAGGAAAACCTGCGGCTGAAGCAGGCCGAGGTCGTGGATATCGGGGTAGACGAAGTCGGCCGGGTCTGCTCGGTAACGACCCACACCGGGGCGGTATACGCCTGCCGTGCGGCGGTTCTGGCCACGGGCACCTATCTGCGCGGCCGTACGATCGTGGGCGAGGTCCTGCGGGATTCCGGGCCGGACGGCCTGGCCGCCGCAGGCTTCCTGTCGGCCCGCCTGGCGGAGCTTGGCCTGAGCCTGCGCCGCTTCAAGACCGGCACCCCGCCCCGCGTCAATGCCCGCAGTGTGGACTTTGACAAAATGGAGGTCCAGCCGGGCGACACGGAGATCGAAGCCTTTTCCTTCACCACCACGCAGCCGCCCTGCAACAGCGCCGTCTGCTGGCTGACCTATACCAACGAGACCACGCACGACATTATCCGTGCGAATCTGGACCGCAGCCCGATCTACTCCGGCGTCATCGAGGGCACCGGGCCGCGCTATTGCCCCAGCATTGAAACAAAGGTCATGACCTTCCGGGACAAGACCCGCCATCAGCTCTTTGTGGAGCCCATGGGGCTGAACACCGAGGAGCTGTACATTCAGGGCTTCTCCTCTTCCCTGCCGGAAGAGATCCAGCTGCAGATGCTGCACACCATCCCCGGTCTGGAGCACGCGGAGATGACCCGCTGTGCCTACGCGATCGAATACGACTGCGTAGACCCTACGGAGCTTTACCCCACCCTGGAATGCAAAAAGGTTCCCGGCCTGTACGGGGCCGGCCAGTTCAACGGCTCCTCCGGTTATGAAGAGGCCGCTGCGCAGGGGCTGGTAGCCGGCATCAATGCTGCGCTGAAGCTGAAGGGGGAGGCCCCCATGATCCTGCGTCGCAGCGACGGGTATATCGGTACGCTGGTCGACGATCTGGTCACGAAGGGCACCAATGAGCCCTACCGCATGATGACCAGCCGCAGTGAGTACCGGCTCCTTCACCGCCAGGACAATGCGGATGAGCGCCTCAGTGCCATCGGTCTGCGGGTAGGCCTGGTCTCGCCGGCGCGTCACGAAACGGTGCTGGCCAAATACCGGATGGTCGAGGAAGAGATCGCCCGTCTGGAACACACGCACACGGCCCCCACCGAGGCCCTGAACGATCTGCTGACCGGGCTCGGTACCGCGCCTGTGGCGACCGGCTTCTCCATGGCGGACCTGATCCGCCGCCCGCAGGTCAGCTATGCCGATACGGCCCCCTTTGACCCCGAGCGGCCGGACCTTCCCTTTGCGGTGGTGCAGCAGGCAGAGCTTCGGCTCAAGTACGATGGCTACATCAAGCGGCAGCTGAAGCAGGTAGAGGAATTTGAACGTATGGAGAGCCGTCCCCTGCCGGACGATCTGGATTACGATGCGGTCATCGGCCTGCGTCTCGAGGCGCGGGAAAAGCTGAAGCAGATCCGGCCGGAAAACTTTGGCCGTGCAGGCCGCATCTCGGGCGTTTCCCCCGCGGATATCTCCGTGCTGATGATCTATCTGGAAAACCGCACCCGTAAATAAACCCCGGCGGGGAATAACCCCGTCTATAAATACACCCCAGGCTGTAAAGAAACACGGCCGGCCGTGCAGCAATGACGGCCGGCGCGAAAAAACAGGATCGAGGCTTTTTATGAAGAATATTGTACTGGACAACGGCATTCTGCGGGCAGAGTTTTGCCCGACCGGCGCGGAACTGGTCAGTTTGCGCTGCGATGGCATTGAACGCATCTGGGAAGGGGACAAGGCCGTCTGGGGCCGTCACTCCCCCAATCTTTTCCCGATTATCGGGCGTCTGATGAATGACGAGTATTCCCTGGGCAAGGCTGTCGTAAAGGGGCCCCGCCACGGCTTCTGCCGCGACCGTGCCTTTGACACCGTCACCGCTACCGACACGCTGGTCTGCTTTGCCACCGAAGACGACGAAGCCACGCGGCGGGTCTATCCCTTCTCGTTCCGGCTGGAGATCGAATACGAACTGCAGGACGACACGCTCGTCAAGCGCATCCGGGTCACCAATCTTTCCATCCACGCCATGCCCTTTGAGTTTGGCGGCCACGACGGCTACGCCATTCCCCTGCGTGAGGGCGAGACCGTGGAGGATTACGGCATCGCGTTTGAAGAAACGGATGAGATCCACCCCTACGGCATGGATGAAAGCGGCATGGTCACGCTGCCCAAGTCGGTCTGCCCCCTCAACAACGGCATGCTGGAGAAGTGGCCCTGGGATCTGAACCTGGACACCATCATCCTGGACGACCTGCCGGTCCGTCAGGCCACCCTGCTGAGCAAAAAGAGCGGTCTGGGCGTAGAGGTCCGCTTTGACGACTTCGGCTATCTGGGCATCTGGACCACGAAGACCGATAACCCCCGCTACCTGTGCATCGAGCCCTGGACTACGATGCCGGACGGCTACTTCATGAGCCGTGACCTGTTCGAGCGCCCGGGTATTCAGGTGCTGCAGCCGGGCGAGAGCAGGACCCTCTGCTACACCGAGCGGTTTTTCTGAGCCGGCGTTTTCCGAAGCTTTACGGCCTTTCCCGGAGCTTCATGGATGAGTTTTATTTCTATACTGTACCAAAGGGGCTGTCTCAAAATCGGAGACAGCCCCTCGTGTGATTCAGCAGCAGTTTTGCAGACCCTTCCGGTACTTAGTTTTTTCCTTCCGCGGCCATTTTCCTGCCCCGGTAAGCGAAATCGGGTTCATCGTCCGCTTTCATGAATTCTATTCCGTTGATCTTGTGGTAGTCAAAAGCACCGATTTTTGTGTCTGTCAGCAGATTTTCGCTCCGCAGCTTCCCAATAGTGGAGATCACCGTTCTTTTACTGACAGCGCAGCTTTCCATGATCTTCTCATTTGTTGTGCCGTAATACGAAAAACAGCTTGCCTCAATCAGATACTCCAGGATTTTATGCTCCGATTTCGTAAGGTTTCTCCGGCGGCTTTCCTGAATCCATTTCTGACATTCTTTTTCACATTGTTCCATCCGTTGATTTGCGTTTTCTATTCCATCGGCCAATAGTGTTGCAATCTGAGTAAAATAGCTGTTTAAGCAGCCAAAAGAATGAAACTTCCGCGCTTCTTCAAGAGCGGAATAATACTCTTTTTTCTTTCTGTTGATGGAAGACGAGATTAAATACGCACTGAGTGTATCCTGATCGTTTAACAGTTCCAGAGACATAAGCAATCTGCCGAACCGTCCGTTACCGTCATAAAAGGGATGGATCGTTTCAAACAAAAAGTGAGATAGGATCAGCCTCAGATAAATATCCATTTTGGGATTCTGATAAACGGCGAGAAATTCTTCCATCCCGCGGATGATCTCGGCTTCGGGATAAAAACCTTTGTGGACAGTTTTCATTCCATTTGAAATGGCAACGCTGTCTTTTCGGAAAATGGTCCCATCCGGGCGGTCTGCCCGGGATTCAAAAGCTCCATCCATCATTTGGTCGTATAACTTCCGGATGGATTGCAGATCACGGATTTGGGAATCTGCCGTATTCATCGATTGATAGGCCTGCAGAATGGAACGTATTTTTCTGTCCTTGATCGAAGAAACCTGATTCATCAAGCCGAAGATATCTTTTCTTGTTGAATAGATATTCTCTGTTGCATTGGTCGTTTTGATTTCATCGATAATAAGCGACTCAGAAATAAAGTCCTTTTTTCTGCTGCTGAGTGAAGCAACCAACTGATCAAACTGCATTTGTTGCCGGTGAAGCTCCAACAAGAGCCGCACGCTCTCGTTGTCTGTATGGAAAAAGGTATTGTCCGGTCTGGTGGCAAAGAAACGGACGGTTTCGGGATCATTTTTCAGGCTTGTCAGATAATCATCGAATTGGTCTCTATCCATCGAATAATACTGCTTTTTCAGATTCACTTCTCTGTCACCTCGCTTTTTTGCACCGATAAGCACATAGTAGCAAATTCAGGTGCAAAAAGCAATGAAAATTGCACCTGTTTTTTCAATTTTAAAATTCAGGTGCAAAAAACGCCCCGGCTTGCAATCCCCAAACGTTTCCATAAAATAGTACAGGGCCGCCTCAAAAGAGACAGCCCTCTGTTTCGCGCGTAGCGTTTTGTCTTCGCTTCCTTTACCCGATAACGGTCGTCAGGTCGCCGATACCCTCGATGGAACAGGTGACCACGTCGCCCTTTTTCAGGAAGACCGGTTTTTCCATGCCCATGGCGACTCCCTTGGGGGTGCCGGTCGCAATGACGGTGCCGGCCTTTAAGGTCATCCCGCGGGTCAGCTCCTCCAGCACCTCGTCGATGTCGTGGATAAAGCAGGAGGTGTTGCCGGCCTGGCGGACCTCGCCGTTGACGGTGGAACCGATATCCAGCTGCGGCGGGTAAGCGATCTCGTCTGCCGTAGTGATGCAGGGGCCCATGGGGGTAAAGCCGTCCAGGCTCTTGCCGCGGTACCACTGCTTGTGGGCAGTCTGCAGGTCGCGGGCCGAAAAGTCGTTGATCACCGTGTAGCCGAAAATATAATCCTTTGCCGTGCCGGGCTGAACATCCTTGGCATCCCGGCCCAGAATGACCCCCAGCTCGGATTCGTAGTCCAGCTTCTGCGTAACGGCGCTGCAATCCGGCAGGATGCCGTTATGGGGCAGGCATTCGTTCACGCGCTTGGAGAAGTAGATCGCCGTCTGCTTTTCCGAGGAGAAGGCCTCTGCGGAATAGCCCTTGGCTTCCTTTGCGTGCTCGGTGTAGTTGAGCCCCAGGCACAGCACATCCTGCAGGGGGCTGGGGATCGGGGCAAGCAGCTCGATCCCGGCAGGGTCCAGTCCCGCATCCGGAGCAGCCCCGGCGGCAGCGGCGCGAAGGGCATCCAGCTCGGCGGGGGTCCCCTTCCGGATCAGGTCGTTCATGCTGTCATAGGGAAGGCCGCAGGCCTTTGCCGGGATCACCCGTCCGGCAGGGGTAAGCACGCCGATGGCCTCGGTTTGTTTATAACGATAGGTAATGAGTTTCATGATGGTTCTCCTTTGGTTCTCCTTCTGTTCTCTTCCTGTTCATCGTCTGTTCCGATAAACGGATTATAGCAGACAGACCCCGCCGCGGCAACCGCCTGTATGGGGCAGCATCCTGTGTGCGGCAACATCCTGTTTGCGCGGCAGCAGCCCGCATGTGGCAATGTCTTGCGCACGGTGATGCCGAGCGTACGACAGCATCCTGCATGCAGCGATATCCCGCGTGCGGCAGCAGCCAACGTGTGGAAAAAGCTGTAAACGGCTGCACGGTTCAGTCATAATCCTGTTTCTTCCTCTTGCCATTTCGTCACCAATACGGTATATTATTCTATGATAGTAACATTCCGTTATTTGTTTCAAATTCTTTTGTTATTGTTTCCCGCCGGCAGCGACCGGCCGGGAGATTGAGGAGTTAATTTATGGAATTTACCTTTCGGCCACGGGGCGTCTGCTCCCAGATGATGGCCATCAGCACCGAAGGCGATAAAGTCACCGGTCTCAAGGTGATGGGCGGCTGCAGCGGCAACCTGCAGGGCATTGCCAAACTGGTGGAAGGCATGCCCATCGACGAGGTCATCACCCGTCTTGAGGGTGTCCGATGCGGCTTCAAGTCCACCTCCTGCCCGGATCAGCTGGCGCAGGCCCTGAAGCAGATCAAGGCGCAGGCAGCGGAGTAAGTGTTCACGACCGTTTTCCGTACACACGGCATAGAGGGTAGAACAGCATGAGAAGCAGGCTCGGGAAAAAC
>JAZRWD010000054.1:0-6457 GCA_045599525.1 Candidatus Limivicinus sp.
CGGATCTGCTCCTCCATAAAGCCCTCCAGCTCCTCGATGACATAGAGCTTTTCCACACCTGCGGCAAAGTCACGGATGAGGTTCATCGGCAGCGGGTTGGTCAGACCAAGCTTCAGGAAGGAGGTATCCTCCGGGAAGACGTCCTTTGCGTACTGGTAGGCGATGGAAGCCGTAATGACACCGATCTTGCTTCCCCGCTTTTCCACACGGTTCAGCGGGCAGATATTGCTGTATTCCTCCAGCAGGGCCAGGTTCTTTTCCACCTTCGGGTGGTTCAGATAGGCGTTTGCCGGTGCGCAGACATATTTGCGGGTGTCGCGCTGATAGGCATAGGGTTCTGCTTCCTGACGCTCGCCGAAGGTCACCAGGCTCTTGGAGTGGGACACACGCGTCGTGGTGCGGAAGATGACCGGCATATCGAAGCGCTCGGAGATTGCATAGGCCTCTTTCATAAAATCGATGCATTCCTGCGAGTCAGACGGCTCGACCAGGGCCACCTTTGCCATGCGGGCATAGTAGCGGTTGTCCTGTTCGTTCTGTGAGGAGTGCATGCTCGGGTCGTCTGCGGAGATAATGACAAAGCCGCGGTTTACGCCGTTATAGGCTGCGGTAAACAGCGGGTCGGCAGCAACGTTCAGGCCCACATGCTTCATGGCGCAGAGGCTGCGCACGCCGCCGATCGCCGCACCGTAGGCAACTTCGGTGGCCACCTTTTCGTTGGGGGCCCACTCGCAGTAGAGTGCGTCTTTATACATCGGCAGAGTCTCAAAGATTTCGGTACTCGGGGTGCCGGGGTAAGCCGAACACACCTTTACGCCGGCTTCATAAGCGCCTCTGGCGATGGCCTCGTTACCGGACAGAAGATGCTTTTCCATAATCCTGTCTCCTCCATTTTTTGTTCGTTTTCGGATGAGTCAAGTATACCCGAAACACTTGACAAATGGGAAATACCGACTCAATATAAGGGTATAACCAAAAGTTATATGTCGTGATAGGCGTATAACTTTTGCTTATACCCATATTTGATTTTCCTATCACACAACTGCCCGGTTTTCGTGTAAAATATTGAGAGGATTATGCCGTTTTCCGGCGCACACAGTAAGGAAGGAGCCACGCAGGATGACGATTCAGCAGGTGCAGTATGTCGCGGAGACCGCCAGGACCGGGAGCATGTCCCGGGCAGCGGAAGCCTTTTATATCTCCCAGCCGGCCCTTTCCGCCCAGATCAAGGCGCTGGAGACCGAGCTGGGCTGCATGCTTTTCCACCGCAGCCCGCAGGGCATCACGCTGACCGCCGCCGGGGAGGAATTCTGCCGACAGGCGGAGCCTGTCCTGCGCAGCTGGGAGACCCTGCAGCGCAGCTCCGCCGGCCTCCGCGGGACGATCTGCCGCAGCATTCGCATCGGTCTGGGCGTCCGTGCCGCAACCAACCAGCTGTTTAACGCCGTTGTCGATTTCTTTGACAGCCGGCCGGAAACAAATGTCACCTTTATCTCCGACCTGACCGAGGACGTGCTGAAGGCGCTGGAAGCCGGGCGCATGGACCTCGCCATCGACCGCCTTCCGCCGGAGCCGCTGCTGCAGCACCCGGAGCGCTTTTATATCGCCCCGCTCCTGACCGAGCGGCAGTGTGTTCTGCTCAGCCCTTCCGACCCCCGCAGCCGTCTGGCGGAGTTTCCCGCCGCCGCTCTGCACGATCAGCCCGTAGTCGGCGGTCCTGAGGGCTCCATTGACGATAAGGAGATGAAGTCCCTCTGCGCCGAGCACCACATCCGCGTTTCCCGCGTGCTTCGCTCGGATGATGTCAACGCCGTTATGGCCATGGTCCGCAGCGGCAAGGGTGCAGCACTGGGTCCCACCTCCTTCGGGGATTATTTCGGCGTTGCCGCTGTGCCTCTGGTGCCCGAGCAGCAGATTGACCTGAACCTGATCTGCCGGAAGGAAGACCGGGACCATGTCCTTATCCGCGAGCTTGGCCGTCATTTACGGCAGTCACGTCTCTGAAAAGTCACACGCTTTTTCCAACGCCTCCCGGTGTACGTACAGAGGTGTACGTACAGGATCAATCGAATAATATAAGGCGCTATTCACAGGCGCCAGTACAAGGATACGCTCAGCACACCACGGTTCAAACCGCTATTTCAAATGAAAGCCTCGTATCTGTCCAAGATGCTACTGTATTTTGAACAGGTACGAGGCTTTGTAGTTATTCGGTTGATCCGCCGTGTATTAAATAGCACGCACGGTGGTGTGAGAGGTCGGTCACTTAATTCATGAGTGACCTCCTACTCGTTATTGCTATTCGGTCAGAAGTTCTCTTCGTCATCCCATAGACTACGATTACTCTTGAAGTATTTTTTATTGTCGTTATCTGCATCCCGGCTCCATGATGAAACGAAATGTAGATTTCCGGAATCCATGTCCATTGCCATGTTGTCGCCCATACGCATCATCATATTTCCATTAGAGTCCATTGCCATATCATCGGATAGAGAAAGGCAAAAATCACCGTCTTCAAAATCGAAAAATAGTTT
This sequence comes from Candidatus Limivicinus sp., assembly GCA_045599525.1. GTDB lineage: Bacteria > Bacillota > Clostridia > Oscillospirales > Oscillospiraceae > Limivicinus. The sequence goes on from JAZRWD010000054.1 coordinate 2,535, forward strand.
ACCCATATTAGAATTCCTCCAGCACATACTCAAGCATTTCGAATGCTGCATCCTTTTTTGCCTCTTTCTTTGAAGAAGATGTGGCATCACAATAACAATCAGCTTGTTCGATAAAGCATTTTGCCGTCCAAATAGGATTACCGTTTTTATCGTGCTCTTGTTTGAACTCGTATGTAGGTAGGGTGAAATACCCACGCCTTGCAAGGGTTTCCAACTGACCTATGGCATCGTCTCTATTGGGGTTTTTAAGCTCATTACGGATTGTATGAAGTCTATTATTCTTATCGAGCCATTCATATGCCAGCTGGCAGACCTTCTTTCGAGCTTCGCATTTACTATTGCCGAATCCACGGAATAGAGGAAGGTCATCCGCAATATTAAGAATGCAGCAATGTGTGGAGGCCATGAGTTCGTTATACTTGGGGCTTCCGAGCACATTGAAGCCTTGGCCTTGAGAAATGCCGGAAAACGAAAAATACCATGATCCCTTATAACCACCGTCTTCAAAGTGATACAGTGGAATAGTTCCGGCTTCTTTATTACACCATTCCTGAATTCTAGCAACAAAGTTATCTTCGATATCTTCATCAAGTGCGGTTTCCGGTTTCAGCATAAGTTCTACCGTGTCTTGGAGTTTTACAAGGTTCCATCCGGAGTCAATTGCAACCGCACCGAGAATCGCCTCAAACAAATCTTCTTTGACAGAAGGCTGTTTATCTGCGTGCTGCTTTTGATCACTCTTTCCCATGATGAGGTATTCTGCGAGCCCAAGCTCATCAATGCGGATTGCAAGATTCTGCTTTTGTACAAGTTGCTTCTTGATTTCCGTCAGCTTGTTTTCACTGTAATCACAGGCATATTCGTTCCAATCGCGCTCAGAGTCATAATCGTCAAGCTCGTCTTTTGTGTACCCGAATCTGTCGGATAACAGTTTCACAACAATAAAGTCCAGAACTTTGTCGCCAATGAATTCTAGGACTTCGTTGTTCTCGCCCCCTTTTTCGTGAGAATATGACCTTCTCACAAATGCCTGTTGGAGCAGGTCTGAGTTCTTGAAGTTGTAACCGATTTGATTCTGAATAAAGGAAATAGCTTCTGCGTCCATAAAAAACGCCTCCCGTAATATACTGGAAGGCATAAAAATAGCCCAACAAGCACCAGTATATACTGATGCCTAATGCTGAACATAAGATATTAAAAACAATTCTTTGTTTGCCGTTATTTACCGGATTTCACTTGCATGAAGAGCGGTAAATCCAAACATACAATGTTTTGATTTTAATATTCGATGCCTTCTGTTATCTAATATAGTACTTTTTCCTGAGAATATCAATGGTTTAGGAATTTTTGGTTTGAGAGACAAACTGAAAGGATTTATCATATAATCTGATTTTGTGATATGGCCTCCAGTGGAGATAAACACCCCACTCTCCTCTTGCGCATCTCCCCTCCGCGTGATATAATCCGCGACATTCCGCAAACGGAGGAAAACGTATGGAGAAGCTTGCGCAGTTCCGAAAGGGTATCCTGCCTTTGGTGTGCTGCTATGGGATTTGGGGCGTTCAGCCCATGTACTGGGCCCTGTTCGGTGACACGGACAACCTCTTTCTGATGGCCTCCCGTGTGATCTGGGCCGCCGTAAGCTGCGTGGCACTGGTTGCCCTGCAGGGGAAGCTTACACAGCTCGGCGCTGTCTTTCGCAGCAGGAGCCTGTTCCTGCGGGAGTTTGCCGCAATGGTGTTTCTTGCCGCTGACTGGTTTATTTATCTCATTGCTGTACGCACCGGGCACGTTCTGGAAGCCTGCATGGGCTATTACATTGAGCCATTCGTCGTGTTTGCTTTCGGTGCACTGGTCTTTCATGAGACGATCACCTGGAAACACTTTGTCATTCTGGGCATCCTTGCCGTCGGCATCTGTTTTTCCTCGCAGGGCGTCGGCTCCGCACCGCAGTATACTGTGCTGCTTGCCCTGAGCTTTGCGTTTTATTCTGCCATTAAAAAGGGTCTGGAAATCGACTCCATCGTGAGTACCACAGCGGAGATCCTCATCATGTTCCCGTTTATGCTTGCCTTTATTCTGCTTTTCCGCCGTGGGGACAACGGTCTGGCCTCCGTGGACGGGGCAAAGCTGCTGCTTCTGATGGGTTCCGGCATTATAACCGCTGCCCCGATGCTGCTGTTTGCGCTCGGCGTAAAGCACCTCCCGCTTACCGCACTCGGTATTTTTCAGTACATGAGCCCGACCATCGCGCTCATCTGCAGCCTGTTGTTTATGGGCGAGACCATGACCCCCGGCAAGCTGATCGGTTTTCTGCTCACCTGGGTCGGTGTGATCGGCTATATGGTGATTCATTTCCGGACCACCAATGCGGCGGAGCAATAATTTGAAGGATGTCATCCCGCCGGAAGTCGGGAAAAGCAAAGTAAAAAGAACAAAATGCGAAACGTACACACAGCCATCGGTTCACCCCGATGGCTGTGCTTTTTCTTTACCGAAAACAGCGGCAGGAGCTGTCGTTGGCTCCTGCCGCTGCGGCATTGATTCACCCTAGTACACTTGGATGCAATATAGCACAAATTCTATTTTTTCAAAAGTTTATGCTATCAATTGCACAAACTTGTTTTTTTGAAAAGTTTATGCTATGATTTGCATAAAGGAGTGATAGCTATGATTGCTTCCCATGAACTGAAAAAGCGTGATATCTACCTGAATAAATTGATTGCATTCCAAGATACCGAGCCGGTCAAAGTGGTTACCGGTATTCGTCGCTGCGGAAAATCCAGTTTGCTGAAACTGATGGTCGCCCATCTCAAAGAGACCGGAGTCGCCACAGAGCAGATCATCGAAATAAACTTCGAGTCTTTTGATTTTTCTAAGATGAGCGTTGAAGATCTGTATCGCTATGTAAAGGCGCGCATCGTCCCCGGTAAGAGGACATATCTGTTCTTCGATGAACTGCAACGCATCTCCGGCTGGGAGCAGGCAATCAATTCATTCCGCGTTGACTTTGACTGCGATATTTACATCACCGGTTCCAATGCGTATCTGCTTTCTTCCGAATATGCAACGTATCTTTCCGGCCGTTGCGTGGAGATCAAGATGCTGCCGCTTTCCTTCTCTGAATTCATTTCCTTCCATGGTTTTGAAATCAAAGAATCAAAAAGCGCACTGGGCGGCACAAGAAAGTATGCCGTTTCGTCTGACGGTGAACGCTATGAGCTTACTGACCTTTTCGATGCTTATATGCGCTACGGTGGAATGCCGGGCATCGCAGACGTAGGCTTGGAGCAGGATATGGTTCTGCCCCTCCTGGACGGCATCTATTCCACGGTTATCGTGCGCGACATTCTCGAACGCGAGAAGCGCAGAGGCCAGCGCCAGATTACGGATGCCGTGCTGCTCAAAAAGATCATTATGTTCCTCGCTGACAATATCGGCAGCACTGTATCGGTCTCTTCTATCGGCAACACTCTTGTGAATGAAGGCCTGCTCGACGACAACCGCAGAACAAAACCCAGTACTCATACGGTTCAGGCTTATGTGGATGCGTTACTGGAAGCGTACTTCTTCTATGATATCAAGCGTTTTGATATTAAAGGCAAAGAATTCCTTCGCACAATGGGCAAGTATTATATCGTTGATATCGGTCTGCGCAATTTCCTGCTCGGCTTCCGCAACCGTGACAGCGGTCATGCGATTGAGAATGTCGTCTATTTTGAACTGTTGTACCGCGGATATGATGTTGCTGTCGGTAAAGTTGGCACCGCAGAAGTTGATTTCATCGCAACAAAAGCCAATGAAAAACTTTATTTCCAGGTGACAGAATCCATGGCAAGTGAAGAGGTCCGCAACCGTGAGCTTGCTCCGCTGATGAAGATTCAGGATAATTATGAGAAAATCGTTCTTTCTTTGCGTCCGGG
>JAZRWD010000055.1:0-6602 GCA_045599525.1 Candidatus Limivicinus sp.
CGCTTACGGCGATGCTTTCCGTCTTTCCTCCGTTGAGCTTGAGCTCCACGATGCCTGAACTGAACTCGTCGCCGCGGATACTGGAGAAGTCTATTAGCATCAGATAGTCACCGTCTGCCAGCGGTTCACGGGTGACCGTCAGTGTAGTGTCCTTTGTGTAGCGGAAGGAATCGCCTTCCGTCATCACGATGACCGTGCTGTCATAGCTCGTGGTCTCGTACAGCGGAGTGATCTTCACGCCCGGGGTCAGGTTGGAGACATTGCGGCCAAGGTAGTCGCCGTCCAGGGCATCCTCATCCAGATAGGCACCCAGCACGTTGAATTCCTGCTTCTCACGGTCATAACGGATGACCATCGTGGCGTCCTTCCCGTTGATGCGAATGGGCGATGCGTACTGGATATGATCCTCGGTATGCTCGATTGTCCGTACAAACAGTGGCTGGCCATTCATGGTGATCCAACGGTTGTCAAAGGTGGCGGTCAGAGTCCCGTCGCCGCCCAGGTTCACCAGCTTATCCTCGCCGTAATAGGTGAAGGTACCGGCCTTGTCGTCCACGCGGCAGATGCTCAGTTTCGGATCCTGCATCAGGGCCTTTGCTTCCGGCGAGACCTTCAGCGAGAAGCTGCTGCCTTCCCCGAAGGTAATCGGCTCGGCGGCAACCGCCTGCAGCGCACTCAGGTCAAGAGTCTTCGGTGGGGTAATGCCGGCTTCCTGCAATGCTTCCCGCATATCCTCTGTCAGGCAGCCCGTACTCTTGTAGAAATACAGGGCACGGATGATTTCGCTGTCAGTCACGTTCTGCACGTAATCCATCAGATACAGAACAGAGGAAGCACTCAGCACTTCATCCGGGAAGTACACCGACAGGCCCTGCGAGCCGGCCAGCGCATCGTCCGAACGCACATAGAGCACGGCCTCATCCAGGCTGTCCTTCACGGCCTGTGCGGCCTTTCCGTAGGCAGGCGGCAGGTGGTCCACCAGCGTACCCAGATCGATGGTGTTGTAGATGTTGTACGCGGAGCCGCTGTAGTGAATTGCACTGCGGGCAGCGCTGCTCAGGTCGGAGATGACGGTCTGGTCCTTTGCCGCATCCTTCATCATTCCGTTCAGCAGTGCCTCAAAGGCATCATAGGTCTGTGCAGCCTTGTGCAGGTCCAACACGGAGAAGGTCAATCCCTTGGCCAGCGGGATCTGCCAGGTGTTATTGTTCAGGCGTGCATAGAAGTCCATATAGCTGTCTGCGATGGCCAGACCCAGCTGTGCGCCGTTCATGCTCCGGTCATCCACCAGCTCCTGCAGCCAGCCGGTATAGAACCAGCCAAAGCCCGGTTCGGTTTCCTCACTGCCGGCGAAATAGCGGCCGTAGCCGTCCAATGTGTGCAAGACCTCCGCGCTGGCCATCAGGCAGGCATCAAAGCCGATCAACTCAAAGGCCGGCTTCCGCGGGTTGGCCGTGTACACGCTGCCGAGCGCTTCTTCAATATCCTGCAGGGACATCATCTGGTCATACAGCTCGTCATGGCCGTAGCCGAAGGCACCGCCGCCGTGGTCCCACAGTACCAGGACCTTATGGTCTGCCGGATGGTTCTCCTCACAGTACTGCAGGAAGTCCGCCAGAGCCTCAGGGGTGGACATGCTGTAGGTCGGCTTGTTACTCTCTTCCACAAAGCCCTCGCTGCTGTAGCAGAAGCGCTGCACGCGGTTCGGGTTGATCATTGAGTTGGTCCAGTGGGTCGCACCGCCGGTCTGCATGATGATCTCGATTCCCTCCGGCAGTTCCACTGCCAGCATTTCATCCACGTCCATACTGACTGCACCCGGGTATTCCGCTACGATGATATCCTCGGTCATGTAGTAGGTGCCTGCAGATACGGGCGGTTCGGGATAATACATCGGGCCGGGCAGCTCCAGTCCGGCTTCCGCAATCGTATCCATATACAGGAGCAGGCCGGCACGCCGTGTGGCTGCAACATCTGCCTCGATCTCTTTCCGGGCAAGCGAGGTCTGCAGGTCCACCATACTGGACAGGTCGTTCTGCCCACTGCTCTCCAGGTTGGAGCCAATCAGATACACGTAGATGGCCCAGGTATCGTCCTCTCCGTAGCCCGACATGGCCCGGATGGCCTCCTGCGCTGCCTCGTCTGCCGGGATCATCGCGCGCTCAGCCTCGATATCCGGCTCAGCGTAGCCGGCCGTGAAATAGATGTCCATAACATAAGAGTCGATGAACATTTCCGCCAGGTCCACGCCGCCTACGGCAAAAAAGACCACCGTCAGGCACAGCAGCACGAGTGCCAGCCGCCACAGGAAGGCCAGCAGCTTACGGTAAAAGGGCCGTGCCTTCTTCCGACGTTTTTTCAGAGCCTTTGCTTCCTTGCGCTCTGCCTTCCATTCGGCCATGATCTGCCGTTTTTCCGCCCGTTTCTGCTCCTTACGGGCCTTCCGTTCTTCCTTCGTCATCGTCGTTCCTTTTTTCTTTCGCTTTTATTCCGTTTTCCCCTATGTGACCGCTTTGCGGTTCTTACCGTTCCATCTTTAGCTGCCACGTCTTCCTTCGCTCAGGTAGGCCTCACTCGCCCAGGGCGCGGATGCTCTCCTCCAACGCCTGTGCGAATTTTCCGATATGTATGCCGTCAATCAGACGGTGGTTAACCTCCAGCGAGATGCCCAGTGTATATCGGCCATCCCGCTCCTCATAGCGACCCCAGGCAATGCGGGGTATGCTGTCCTCCGCTACACGGGGATCCGCCCGGTGGCGCTCATTGGTCAGACCGGTCATTTTTACCCAGGGCACACAGGACAGATAGATCAGGTTCTCTCCTTCCGCAGACATATCGATAAACCCGGTCTGGCTTCTGTTTTTCTCCTCCGCACGGGCGCAGAAGCTCCGCAGATCCTCCCCGCCACAGGGCAGGGTCAGAATGTGGAACAGGTCGCTGCCGGGAGACAGATCAGTAATACTGGGCTCCCGCCAGTCCAGCAGGAAGACATCCTCCCCGCGGATGACGTAGCGGAAGTTCTCCACCCGGTTCACCGCCTCCGTGCAAAGGTAGACCAGTGAATAATAAAAGGACAGCTTTTCGCGGCGACAGAACGTGACGAGTTCCGTCACGTCCGCCGTATAGGTCAGCATATAAAAGGGGTCAGACACCGCGGAGAAAAAGCGGTAGATTTCCTCCCGCGGCCAGCTGCTCCTGTCGATCTTCTGCATGCGGTTTTCCTTCTGTCTTTCCTTACCAGACGCGGATACGGTCCGCCGTTGCCAGATACATTCCGTCCCCTTCCGTGATGCCGTAGAAGTCCAGGAACTCATCGAACTGCTGCAGCACGGTGTTGATGCGCAGATAGCACAGCGGGTGCGTATCCTGCATGATGCGGGTCATGGACATCAGCGGGGTCTCCACATTTATCCAGAGGGCGGCGTAAGCGCGGAAGAAGGCATCATAGTCAAAGTCTTCCTTTTCTGCGGCAATGCGCAGGACGCAGGCCATGCCGCCCATGTCCGCGCAGGCCTCGCCAGTCAGTGTGCTGCCCAGGATGCCCTGGCCCTCCCATGCGGTGATGCCGTTAAAGTATTCTGCAATGTTCATATTCATTGCCGTGAAGGCGGCGTAATCCTCTTCCGTCCACCAGGAAGCATAGTTGCCGTCCTTGTCGTACTGTGCGCCGCTAGAGTCAAAAGCGTGGGAGATCTCATGGCCGATGACTGTACCCATTGTGGCATAGACCTGCTCGGGGCTCATGTCCCCGTTATAGAGGTCACCGCCGGCAAACGCAGCCAGAATGTTGACGGAGTTATCCATCGGGTTATAGAAGCAGTTCAGAACCGTCGGCAGAATGCCGTCCGCCCATTCGCTGCGCTCGACCGGCTCATTCAGCTCGCGGATGTTCTCCTCGATTGCCCGGGCAGAGATTGCACGGAGAGCTTCGTACAGCGTGCCTCCGTCCTCCGGTCCGGCAAAGGAGACGGAGCTGAAGTCATACGGTGTCCAATCATCGGGGTACATGCAGCGGATATAGAGGTTATCCAGCTTTTCCACCGCATAATCCCTGGTCTCCTCGGAGATGAAGGTCTCCTCGGACAGCATCACGCGGTACGCGTCCACGATCTCGCGGATCACGTCATTCAGTTCGGCCTTCTCTTCTTCCGTGACATAGGTGTCGCAGTACATGTGTGCCACCGGCCATCCCATCAGAGATGCCGCAGTGGAGGAGGCATAGACCTCGTCACTGACCATACCCACGGTTCCGCTCATTGTGTTGTTGTACTCCATCGCCCACAGATAGCACTCCCGGTCCAGGGTCGTGGCGGAGGAAGCAATTGCGTTCACGATGATATAGGCCTTGATGGCGTCCAGATATTCCTCCCGGTACAGCTCGCCCACGCGGGCAAGTGCGGCGGGATTCATCACGATGCAGTACTCGGCATCGAAGCCCACGTTGGCCAGGTCGGCCTCCAGCGGATAAGGCGCGCAGATTGCGGCAGCCTCTTCCACGGTCATGGGGTTATAGATGCGGTAAATATAATCCGGAGAGTTCGACTCCTCTACCGTGTAGGAAACCTCTGCCAGCAGCGTCTCAAAGTCAAAGCAGGCTTCCAGCAGCCCGGCAGCCTCTTCCTCGGTATAGCCCGCCTTTTCGAGCAGCTTCAGCACGTATTCGGCTGTTGCTTCCCGGGTCAGCGTGCCAAGCTCCGACTCCTCCAGATAATATGCCGGGTCACCCAGCAGCAGGCCCGAACCGGTGATATACAGTGTCCGGGCGGAGGCATCGGCCAGGTCCGTGTCCGCCATCGCGCCCACCAGACCGCCGGCGATGTCCAGCGGGTCGGTCTCGGTGAAGTAGGCGTCCAGGGCTTCCATGCTGTCCAGGTTTTCTACCGGCTCCAGCAGTTCCAGAACAGGGCTCATGCCGAGGGCGTCACGGCCCTCCCAGTCCAGCAGCAGATGATACAGGTTCAGGCTCATCTCCGCATCGTGGCTCGTGGAGGGGTCAGCGGTCTCAAACAGCTCAATCATTTCCCCGCTCAGCTCAAGGCTGCGGTTCATCACCGTGCCGCCATAGGGGTAACCCTCCGGGATTTCCGTATAGATATACGCCTCCCGGTTTGCCGCCAGGGCAAAATTGTCTTTCAGATCAGCGACGGTCTCTTCGGTCACGTTCCCGAGGATCTCCGGGTCCAGCCAGGGAGAGCCATTGCTGTAGTCTTCCGCGGCAAAGGCGGAGAGACTCATGCAGCCTGCCAGCACCAATACCGCCAGCAGGGCGCTCAGCGCACGAATGCTCTTTTTCATACGTTTCACTTTTCCTTTCTTATCCGAATATATGCATTTATATCATAACACAGACCTTTCTGCCAAATCTATAACTATTTTAAAAAATCCTCAAAATGTGAACAGGGAGCCGGTATCTGTTAACCAAAGCGGCAACGTAGGATTGACAGTTGCAGACCTATTCTGCTACAGTGGTACCGAAAAATGCAAGGAGGGGTGACCGTATGAACAACCGTGAAAAGCTGGAAGCGCTTCTGGCCGCACATGACGGGGAATTCGTTTCGGGGGCGGCGATCGCTGCTGAACTGGGCATCAGCCGCACGGCAGTGTGGAAGGCCGTCCGCCAGTTGGAGGAAGCCGGCTACGCCGTGGAAGCAGTCAAAAACCGTGGTTACCGCCTGACCGGTACCAGCGACCCCATCAGTGAAAACAGCATACGCCGCTATCTGGGCGAGAACAGCGGGTATACGCTGGAGGTGCACGACAGCATCGGCTCGACCAACACCGAACTGAAAAAGAAGGCCGACTACCTGCCCGATCAGTATGTCATCCTTGCGGCGGAGCAAACTGCGGGGCGCGGACGCATCGGGCGCAGTTTCTATTCCCCGTCCGGCACCGGCGTCTATCTCAGCGTCCTTCTGCACCCTGCCCTGCCGGCGGCGGAGGCAACGCGGATCACCACTGCGGCGGGAGTTGCCGCCTGCCGCGCCATTGAGGACTGGACCAATGCGCAGCCGCAGATCAAGTGGGTCAACGATGTTTATGTCAACGGAAAGAAGACCTGCGGAATTCTGACCGAAGGCTCCTTCAACATGGAGACTAGTGGTCTGGACTGGGCTGTTATGGGCATCGGCTTGAATGTCTACGAACCGGAGGGCGGTTTTCCCGAGGACATTGCTGCGGTTGCCGGGGCAATCTCCGCGCACCGCGCGAAGGATCTGCGCAGCCGTCTGGCAGCGGCCTTCCTGCTTCGTTTCCGGGAGCTCTGTGCCAATCTGCACGGGGCAGACTTTGCAGAGGAATATCGCCGACGCTGTTTTGTGCCCGGGAAGCGCATCCTTGTGCTCCGCGGCGGGACAAGCCGCCCGGCACTGGCCCTTTCGTTGGATGACGCTTGCGGCCTGCGGGTGCGATATGATGACGGCTCGGAGGAAACGCTCTCCTCAGGTGAGGTCAGCATCCGGCCGGAAGCCGAAAAATAACATTGACACGGCGGGCATTGGTGAGTAACATACCTTTATTACAGACGTTCGATGCGGGGCAGCAGGCCAGATATCAACGCAGACCCGCATCAGACATCGCCAGAGTATGGAGAGAACAACATGAAG
>JAZRWD010000056.1:0-20022 GCA_045599525.1 Candidatus Limivicinus sp.
TTGAAGTGACCGTCAGCCTTCTTCACGGTCAGAACGTAACCGGATTCATTGCTATAGCGGTTCGTCCATTTCAGAATCATTTTAGCCATAATATTTATTCCTTTCGGCAAAAAGCAGTATTTTTTAGTGCCCTTCGGCAACGAAAAGGATGTATAGCACAATCACCCGTGTATGTCAAGCGATCGAAGTCATTATTTCTCGGGATTCAGGCGTTTTTGGTCATTTTGACGGGCATTTTCAGGCCTAAAATACCACTATTCGGTCATTACCTTGCCTGACCGCATCTGTTTATTCCTTATCGTCCGCACTTTTCAGGGATGCAATATATCGCTCCAGATAGATTGTATGTGCCGCCGCCGTACAGATATTTCTTACAACGGCCTGCCATTCACAGTAAGTGTCCGCCGGTTCACTCTTTTCTGATGTGCTGCCGGCTACCTGATGAAGGCATACCTTCATTTGCGTACGGAAAAAGGTGTACGCCTCCCGGGCACTGCATTGACTTTTTTGTTTTTCAAATAAGAACTGCATGTCCTCAATTGGGATCACATTCTTAGCTACAGCAATAAATAAAAGGTACGCAATCTGTTCTCTGCTATAGGTCTTTTTTATCGGATTGGTAATAATCTTCTTTTTTACGTAATTACTGACCATTGAACCGGTCAGTGGTGCGAGACAGGCGACATCCGTGTATTTCCCGGTATACCGAACCACCTGTTCCAGAAACAGGCCTATTTCCGGAATCTCTTCATAAGTCGGCAAGCTAAAGTTTTCCGCCAGTTCGTCCCATTGCGCAAATTGAACGCCAATCATTTTCTCTTTCTCCTCTATTCCATGTGCTTTTTCCTCTATCCGTTCGCTGTGCTCTATGAAGAGTAATGCGACCGATACTATTTGAACAAATCATATCACACCGCATGTTCAAATTCAAATAATCCTTTGATAAGTTTTTTATAAACTCTTGACTATTTTCATTTCCAGTTTTAATATCTTGTCATGAGTTTTTCAAAAACCGTTGTAGAGGAGTTTGACATCATGTTCCAGTTTGCAGCATTTCCATCTGTCTCCGCTTCCCGCCAGTCGCTCGCGCCCGTTTCCGTCCGGATAAAGGATCCTGGCAGTGCTTTGACTCATTTCATCGGCATTATCGCCTCAGTTACCGCTGCGCCATTTATCCTCCGCCATTATGCCGAGCAGGGAGCTGACGCGGAAGCCGTCTGGTCTGTCAGTGTTTTTCTGTTTGGCATGCTTTTACTCTATACTGCCAGCACTGCCTACCATACTTTTCTCCCGCAATCGTTTTCCCGACAGCTGTGGTTAAAACGTTTTGACCATATGATGATTTTTATTCTGATTGCAGCCTCCTATACGCCGCTCTGTCTGACCGTCCTTCGAAGCGGTTGCGGTCCGATGCTGCTGGCATTCGTCTGGGCACTTGCTCTTGCCGGCATGCTGTTCAAGCTCTTTTGGGTCTGCTGTCCCAAGTGGGTGTCCAGCGTCATTTATGTTGTCATGGGCTGGCTCTGCGTCCTCGCCTTTCCTGAGCTTTATCATACTCTGTCCCATTCCGCCTTTCTTTTCCTGCTTTGGGGCGGCATTGTGTATACCATTGGCGGCGTCATTTATGCAATGAAATTTCGTTGGCTGAACAATGTCAGTCCCTATTTCGGCTCTCACGAGATTTTCCATCTGTTCGTATTAGCCGGAAACGCACTTCAGTTTATCGCTATTTACCTGTTGTTCTGAGGGCGTGATCCGACCGGCCGGAAACCGAATTGGTAAAATCCGTACTATTAACTTCGTTAGCCTCTGTTCTTACGAACAGGCGTACAAAAAAGAGAAGCTGCACCTCTTCCACAGGGGATTTGGTGCAGCTTCTCTTTACTTTTTTATTGTTGGTAGCTACTCAGCTCTCAGTAATCCAGAATAGCACCTTTGCGGATGTTTTCCTGAATCAACCGATCTGTCACCTGAAAGATTGCCTCTGAACCTAATGCAGTCTTTCCCTGACGGCCGTAAACCTGTGTCTTGCAAACGCCGTGCTCTCTCCAGTCTCCGCCATCATTGCTGTTGTTAAGGAGCAGCGGCTGAAAATTGTCCATCGCATGGGCAAATTTAGCCTCAGGGGTTTCATACGCCTCAAACTCATCAAAAAGCTCCGTCAGCCAGGCTTTCTGGTCTGCCGGCAGCAGGGAATAGATGCGTTCCTTTGCCGCGTCCTCCCGCGCTTTCTGCGTTTTCAGCCCTTCCGCATCATAGGCATAGGTGTCACCCGCGTCAATTTCCACCACATCGTGCAGCAGGCACATCAGCATGACCCTGGCAATGTCCACCGGCTCATTCGCATACTCCTGCAGCAAACAGGCCATTATCGCCATATGCCAGGCGTGCTCTGCGTCGTTCTCATTTCGGCCATGTCCGGACAGATGGGTCTGCCGGAAAATATTCTTTTCCTTATCGAGTTCCAGAATGAAGCTGATCTGCTGTTGCATCCGTTCGTCCACGTGACTCACCGCCCCGGTTTACAGATCGTAGCTGTTGAGATAACGTTCCTGCTCGTCGGTCAGCGTATCTATTTTTTTGCCCATATACTCCAGCTTACGGCGTGCTACGGCAACATCCACTTCATAAGGAACGTCGATCAGTTTCTCCGTCAGCTGTCCCTCGTGCTCAACCAGATACTTTGCGCTAAGGGCCTGAATGGCAAAACTCATATCCATGATTTCTGCCGGATGCCCATCTGCGCATGCCAGGTTGACCAGGCGGCCTTCTCCGAGAATAAAGATCCATTTCCCGTTGGGTAACTTATAGCCCATGATATTGTGGCGCTGTTCTCTGGTTTCCACTGCGATGGAACGCAGATATGCCATGTCGATTTCCGTATCAAAATGGCCTGCGTTGCACAGGACCGCTCCGTCTTTCAGGTTCAGGAAATCTTCACCGCTGATGACCTTGTCACAGCCGGTGACCGTAACAAAAATATCGCCCACCTTGCAGGCCTCGGCAATCGGCATTACCTCATAGCCATCCATAACAGCTTCAATGGCCTTAATGGGGTCAACTTCTGTCACAATGACCCGGGCGCCGAGTCCCTTCGCCCGCATTGCCGTGCCCTTACCGCACCATCCATAGCCGGAAACCACGACCTGTTTTCCTGCTACAATCAGGTTAGTCGTGCGGCAAATGCCGTCCCATACCGACTGACCGGTGCCATAGCGGTTGTCAAAGAAGTGCTTGCAGCTGGCGTTATTCACACGGACCATCGGGAACATCAGCTTGCCCGCCCTGTTCATTGCTTCCAGACGGATGATGCCGGTCGTCGTTTCCTCACAGCCACCAATCACATTGGGGATCAGCTCAGGCATTTCATGGTGGATCATGTTGATCAGGTCTCCACCATCATCAATAATAATATTGGGTCCGCATTCCAGGGTGTGGCGGATGTGGCTGAAATACTCTTCTTCCGTTGCGCCGTACCATGCATGAACGTCCAGCCCGGCCGCTACAAGTGCTGCAGCTACATCGTCCTGCGTAGAGAGCGGATTAGAACCGGTCACGTGCATCTCTGCACCGCCGGCGGCCAGGACCAGGCAAAGATAAGCCGTTTTTGCTTCCAAATGGACAGAAAGCGCAATTTTCTTGCCGGCAAATGGCTTTGTTTCCGCAAACTCCTTTTCCAGGTTGCGGAGCAGATCACAGTTGCGGGTAACCCATTCGATTTTCCTTGCGCCGGATTCAGCCAGGGTAATATCTCTGATTTCGCTTGCCATAAAGGCCTCCTCAAGTAATAATAATTGGCTTTTGGTCCTACAACCTTCTTCGTCAGCCCTGCGTTAGCGCTTCTGCGCCTGCGGGCGGTGAAGAAGTGCCCCCAAAAGCACCACCCAGCCGAATTTTTATTAAAGTGATGGTCGTCTGTCCTGTCATCACTGCCAAAGGCGGTGTTAGTCTACCTTATCGTACAGTCCTGCGTCAAGAGCTTTTTCCCGGGCTTAATGCCAGCCTCGGTTCTGCGGTGCGAGCATATCCGTGGCGGAATAGAGGAGGGCATTACAGATGGCCGCCGCAACGTTACTGCCTCCCTTACGCCCCATCGCCGCAATCAGCGGCACACCATGCCGCTGGCAGGTCTCTCGAATCGTTTCTTTTGCTTCCACCACATTGACAAACCCCACCGGAACGGCAATTACCAGAGCAGGTCGGAAGCCTTCCTCAATCAGCTCTGCCAGTGCGTAAAGGGCGGTTGGTGCGTTGCCCACCGCAAAAACCGGGTTCTGATACTCTGCTGCGGCCTTCTCCATGGAGATCACCGCACGTGTTGTCCTCCGTTTTTGGGCTTCCTCCATAACCGAAGGCTCAGCCATAAAGCAACGGGCCTGACAGTTCAGCTTCTCCATCGCTTTTTTGCTGACACCGGACAGGCCCATATTCGTGTCGGTAACGATCGTCGTTCCCTGGCAAAGCGCCGCAATGCCCAGTGAGACCGCATTAGCAGTGAAAAAGAGGTTCTCCGCATAGTCAAAATCCGCTGTTGTATGGATCACCCGGCGGACCACCGACGCCTGTTCTTCCGCCAGTGTGACCCCACGTTGCTGCAATTCTTCGGTAATGATACGCATACTTGTCTCTTCAATATCCGCCGGTGTTTTGTGTCGTACAGGCTGCATATTAATACTCCACGCCTTCCCTCGCCATGACGCCCTCTGTATAGGGATGCCGCCAGGCCTTCATCTCTGTCAGATAATCCGCTGCCTCACGCATTCGCTCTGTCGGGTAGCGCCCGGTCATAACCAGTTCCTGTTCTTCCGGCCGCTCCCGGATGATCTGCAGCAGCAGTTCCTCCTCCAGCAGGTCTGCCTGCACAGCCGCACAGACCTCGTCAAGTATCAGCAGGTCAGGCCGGGTTTCCACTGCCTGCCGCAGATGTTCAGCATGCAGGAGGGCGGCTTGCGCTCTTTCTGCCCGGCTCATCTGCGAAACAAATTTTCCGCAGCCTTTGCCGGAAAAAACCTCCGCTCCCAGGTGACGCAGAGGCTCCAGCTCGCCGCTTGTCCCGCTTTTGAGAAACTGCACGATTGCCACCTTCCAGCCCCGGCCCAGGGACCGGACCGCCAGGCCCATCGCCGCGGTCGTTTTTCCCTTTCCCTGGCCAAAATACAAATGCACATATCCTTTCCGGGCGTTCATTGGCTTCTCCCTTCAAAACATCGCATGCCGCGGTAAATCGCTTCCATATCCAGGCTGCGCCTCACCGCATCGGCAAGCAGGTTCAGCTGTCGTTCCTGGTAACCGATATGATCCTCCACCGGATAGTCTTCCACCGCCAGCCCTTTTCGTGTCAACAACCAGGCCGCCAGCGCAGAAACCATCTCTCCCGAGTCAAACAGGCCGTGCAAATATGTCCCCAGAATGTTTCCACAGGCCACCCCATCCGGCACACACAGCGGTTGTTCCCCGGCGTCAGCGAGGTCCGGCTTTTCAATCATGCAGAACGGCGTACCGCCGCTGACAGTGGTTTCGCCCATATGGATCTCGTAAGCCTCCACACTGACGTTGGAAAGCGGTTCGGCCTGCACGATTCCTCTGACCCTGGTCCGGATTTTTTCCCGGGCAAACACCGTTTCACAGGGCAAAAGGCCCATCCCGGTCATCGTGCCGCCCCGCTCCACCTGATACGGGTCCTGCAGCGTGCGTCCCAGCATCTGGTAGCCACCGCAGACCCCCAGGACAGGGATCCCACGCGCAGCCAGCTGCTTCACCGCCATCTCCAGCCCGCTTTGCCGCAGCCAGAGCAAATCGTCCATTGTGCTTTTTGTGCCGGGGAGAATCACCAGGTCTGGGTCTCTCAGTTCCCGCAAAGCTCCAACATAGCGGCAGCCCAGGGCACCGTGCTGCTCCAGCGGGGTAAAATCGGTAAAGTTAGAGATTCGCGGCAGACGAAGAATGGCAATATCAATTGGCTTATGGACCTGCTTTACCTTCAGACAGGATGCCATGGAATCCTCGTCGTCCAGCTGTACATTCGTATACGGAACCACACCATAACAGGGAACTCCGGTCAGTTCCTCCAGCATCCGGATACCGGGAGTCAGAATATCCACATCCCCCCGGAACTTATTGATTACCGTACCAAGCACGCGCCTGCGCTCCTTTTCCTCCAACAGCGCCAGCGTGCCGTAAAGCTGCGCGAACACCCCGCCAGGGTCAATATCGCCTACCAGCAGGACCGGTGCATCCACCAGTTCGGCAAGCCCCATGTTTACAATGTCATCTGCCTTAAGGTTGATCTCCGCAGGGCTTCCCGCTCCCTCGATGACGATAATATCGTTCTCGGCGGAAAGGCTGTTATAGGCCGCAAGAATCTCTGGAATGAGACTTTTTTTCATTTTGAAATAGTCCCGCGCTCGGTATTCCCCTTGCACCCGGCCATTTACAATCAGCTGGCTGCCGGTGTCACTGGAGGGCTTCAGCAAAATCGGGTTCATGCGCACATCGGGTTCTTTTCCTGCCGCATAAGCCTGGACCACCTGCGCCCGGCCCATCTCCAGCCCGTCCCGGGTAATATAGCTGTTCAGCGCCATATTCTGGCTCTTGAAAGGGGCTACACGCAGTCCGTCCTGTAAAAAGATCCGGCACAGGGCCGCCGTCAGCAGGCTTTTGCCCACACCGGACATTGTCCCCTGGACCATCAGACATTTTGCCATGTGTTTATCACCTCCGTCAGCGCCACAAGCAGGCGTTCATTCTCTTTCGCTGTCCGTACAGCAACCCGATACCAGCCCGGCCCCAGCCCTGATAGATCCGCACAGTTACGGATCAGGATGCCCCTGGCGCACAGTTCCTCCTGTAAGGGGATGTGGGGGCAATAAAACAGCAGGTAGTTGGCTTCCCCGGTGATGTATGTGATACCAAGGGTAGATAAACCCTGCATCAGCATCGGCCTTTGCTGACAGATCAGCGTCCGCAGGCGTTTGAGATAGTTCTCTTCTCTCAAGGCTGCTATTCCGGCCTGCTGGGCAACATGGGAGACCGGCCAGGGCTGCCCGGCTTCCTGTATGCCGCGCAGCAATGCGGTATCACTGCACAGACAGTACCCCAGGCGCAGGCCAGCCATGGCATAGCTCTTCGTAAACGCCCGAAGCAGCACCAGGTACCGTGTTTTGGGCAGGAGGTCCAACAGGGTGTGCCGCTCCGGATCGTCCAGCAGCTCTGTAAAGCATTCGTCCAGCACGAGCAAAGTTCCGTTAGCCTCACACTTGTCCAGCAGTTTCTCCAGCAGCGGGCGCCCGACCGATACGCCGGCAGGGTTATTGGGCTGGCCGAGAAACAGGATTCCGGTTTGCGGCGTGATGCAGTTCATAAGTGCCTCTGTCACCCGAAAGCCTTCCTCCGCCTTCAGGGCAAAGTGGTCTGTTTCCGCACCGCATCGGCATGCAGCTGCTTCATATTCGTTGAAGCCGGGTGCCGTAACCAGCACCCGTGATGGCTGTCTTGCCAGGCAGAGACGCCAGATCAGGTCTGCCGCACCGTTACCGAACAGGATCCATTCCTCTGAAACCGACAGCTTTTCCGCCAGAGCAGTTCGCAGCTCCGTGCAGCGGGGGTCTGGATAACGGTCTGCCTCCTCCAATGCCGCCGCAGCTGCCCGCTTCACGCCTTCCGGAAGGCCAAGCGGGCTGACATTCTGAGAAAAATCCAGGGGCAGGCTGCCGTATTTTGTTTGATAGCTGTTCCAGTCTCCGCCATGAACACGCATTGTCTTTTCCTCATTCTATTGTCTTTGCTTCCGCTCCCTGCAGAGCAGAGTTTGTGTGGGATAGCCTCCCGGAAGTCATAGGCCACACAGGTTAACGCACAGGACCCGCAGAACGCTCAGCGCAATCAGGGCCAGGAGGCTGCCGGTCAGCATCATCCGGTTAGCGGACAGGATATCTTCCACTGTCACCGGTCTGTCCGGGTCGCCGATCGTCGGTTTGTCATAATACTCCCCGAAATAGCAGGCCGGGCCTGCCAGCTGAACGCCAAGGGCTCCCGCCATCACCGCCTCGGTCTGGGCGGAATTCGGGCTGGCGTGCCTGCGCCGGTCTCTGCGCCATATGCGTATGGCATTGACCGCCGTCCCCCGGCACAGCCCCGCTGCAGCAATCAGGAACAGGGCCGCCAGACGCGAAGGGATGTAGTTGGCCAAATCATCCAGCCGGGCCGCACAGCGGCCGAAGAACAGGTATTTTTCGTTCTTGTAACCCACCATGCTGTCCATGGTGTTGATGGACTTATAGCACATGGCCAGTGGGGCGCCCCCTAAAAAGAGATAGCACATCGGTGCCACGATACCGTCCGAAAAGCTCTCGGCCACTGTTTCGATGGCTGCCTTTGTGACCCCCTCCGCAGTCAGGTTCCAGGTATCCCGGCCCACAATACGGGAAACCGCCCTTCGGGCCTCTTCCAGCGTATCATTCTTCAGTTTTTTGTACACATTCGTGCTTTCCCGACGGAGGTCACGAATGGCAAGGGCCTGCCAGCCCCAGATTACCTCCAGCAGGAAACCTGCTGCCGGATGCAGGGCATACAGTCCCCGGACCAACAGTGTGCACAACAGCAGGGTACCTGTCGGCATCAGTATGGCCAGTATCCCCCCCGCTGCGAGCTGTCCGCGCGGTGTCTGCGGGAATATCCGGCGCAAGCTCTTCTCCAGAAGCGTGATGCATCTGCCCATCAGGACCACAGGATGCACAAGTTGCTCCGGGTCGCCCAGCAGCAGGTCAAGCAATACGCTCATGGCTGCCACGTAAATCAGTCTCATTACGTTTCCCTTCCCGCGTTTTCCTTCCCGCTTTTTTCTTCGATTCCAGGCCCCTTCAGCACCTGCGGAAGGCCGCAGCATACCCGAATTACGGTCTCAGCCCGCTCAGCCAGCAGGCAGGCCAGGCGTCCGGCCCTCTCCCGGTTTTTCCGTTGTTCCGGCTCAATGGGCACCACTCCACCACCCATCTCTGTGGCTACCACGACCGGGAACGCCGCCAGACGATCCGCCAGAGCAGTAAGATCACCGTCTCCTTCTGCCAGCTTGTGGGCATCCCGGATGGCATTTTGCGTAAACTCTTCCGCCGTCCAGCCAAGGGCACGGCAAATATAGTTCTGTTTTCCCGCATACAGCGGTCCGATAACAAAAATCATTTTTCTCTCCCGAAAGGCTTGGTGTTTGACCGTGGTTGACATGTGCACTTTAGGGGATCAGATGCCCTCAAAGAACTGCACCGCACAGATGGCAAGCAGCATCCACAGCTCACAGCGCTGCAGAAACCAGCCGGCCAGGTCACCGGACAGGCCGCCAAAATGCTTCCGAGCAACCCGATAATAGTCTGCAAAGGTAAGTCCGGCAGCAAGCAGCGCCGCAGCCCCCTCCATTCCGCCAAGGGCAATCAGCCCCACACAGCAGATGGTCAGAATAAAGAGCAGTATTCTTCGCACGTTTTTCTTGTCTGCCGCCTCCGCAAACAGATAGGCCAGGCCGGAGCTTTTGGCCAGGGGGAAGCTGCACACAGCAAGTCCCGACATCGTCCGGCTGAGCACAAACAGCAGAAGAATGGGCACCGGGCTGACCCGGAGCAGAGACGCCCACAGTGCAAAACTGAACAGTTGGTAGCTCACCAGGCGGATGACCGCAAAAGAGCCGATATGGGGGTCCTTCAGGATCTCCTGCTTTTTTTCCGGAGCAGCATGGCTGGCCAGCGCATCGCAGGTATCACAGTAGCCGTCCAGGTGGATGCCCCCCGTCAGCGCAACCGGGCAAAGGCAGAGGAGCGCTGCCATCAGCAGGGGCGGCAGCGGCAGAGCCTGACCGATAGCAGTAATCAGCAACTCCGCACCACCAATGACCAGCCCAATCAGTGGAAACGCACACAGGGCGTATTTCATATTGCGGCTGTTCCAGGCAAACTGGGGCATCGGAAGCGCAGAATACATCGAGAAGGCCACCGCTATCGTTTCAATAACAATCATATTTATACTGTTATCCTTCCACAAATCGTCAAGAAGTCGGATTACTTGTCCGCTTTCAACACGTTCGGGCAGGTGCAAAGCACCTCGACCACCCGGTCGGCTCGGCGGGCCAGTTCCCGGTTGAGCCAGGCCAGTTCAGCCATATAGTGCAGAGTCTCTGCTTCATACCCGTCCCCACCGGAGAACACCTCATTCGTTACGACCGTCAGGTGCAGGCACTGCGCCTGCAGATGCTCGATACCCCTGAGTACCGCCATCGCGCCCTTCCCCTCCGAGTCATACATCTCATTGGCCAACAGGTTACTCATGCACTCCAGTAGGACATTGCTTTCCGGCGGCAGGGTCAGGCTCTCCAAAGCGGAATAGCACTCCATTGTTGCAAAACCACGGCCGGCTCTTGCCCGTCTGTGCTTCGCGATGCGTTCCAGGCATTCCTCGTCCCAGGGGCGCATTGTGGCGATATATATCCGGTTTTCGCCCAGGGATAGCGTCCATTGCTCCGCGTATTCACTTTTTCCGCTGGCGGAACCGCCGATGATAAGGGTAAACATCGTCTCTCCTTTACTGGGGCGTGTAGGCCTCGATGCCCAGGTGGCCAAAAGTGTGTCCGCTGTGGTAGACCGCCATGGTCTGCTGCAGCAGTGGCAGAGCCAGTACAGCTCCGGTCCCTTCTCCCAAATGTAGGTCGGCCGTGATGAATGCCTCCAACTCCAGCTCCCGTAGCAGCAGAGCCGCAGCGGGCTCGCGTGAAACATGGCTGGCCAGCAGGGCATGCCATACTGTCGGGCAAAGACGCACCGCGCACAGGGCTGCTGCACAGCTGATTACGCCGTCCAGCAGAACCGGAATACGGTAATAGGCCCCGCCAAGGCAGGCGCCGCACATTGCTACCAGATCCAGTCCACCAAGCCCCGCCAGCAGCTCTGTCACCGTTTGTCCCTCCGGTTGGTGAAGTTCCAGAGCCTTTTGTACCGCTCTCCGCTTCCGCTCAAGTCCAGTATCGGACAGGCCGGCACCGCGGCCGGTCATCATCTCAGGTGGCTGTTTCAGCAGGGCGCAGCTCAGGGCTGCCGTAGTCGTTGTGTTGCCAATGCCCATTTCACCCAGAAGAATGAGCCTTGTGCCGGCTTCCTTCTGCTGCCGGACCAGCTCTGCACCGCACAGGATCGCCTGTTCACATTCCGCAACGGTCATCGCCGGTTCTGTGCTGATGTCTCCGGTTCCGCACCGAAGGCAAAGATCCAGCACCCCATCCGGGGTCTGCTCTGCCGCCATCCCGATATTCACCGGCAGAACCCGGCAGCCGCATACAGCTGCCATCGTGTTCACCGTGCTTTTTCCTTTTCCCAAAGCCTCTGCTACAGCCGTCGTCACATCGCTACCGGACTGGCTGACACCCTGGCGCACAACGCCGTTGTCCGCACAGAAGACCATCAGTACCGGGTCGTCCACCATCAGTTCCGCATCGCCGGTCAGCGCCGCCATTTTCGTAACAGCTTTCTCCAGATTACCCAGGCCGCCTAAGGGCTTAGCCAGTGTGGCCCAATGTGCCTCTGCCGCCCGCTCCGCCTGCAGATCCGGGCCGTTTATTCCGTTAATCAGCTGTTGCAGTGTCATCGGTCATTTTTTCCTTTCGTTTATGCTCTTCCTCGTTTCCGCGGCTCTTTTTTCGTTTTTCTATCCCCCGCATTCAACATTTCTGCCGGCTTTCGCTTTTCACTCTGCTGCCGTTCTTCCTCCAGCGTGACGATAAGCTGCAGCTGCCGCAGTAAAACGGGCAGCAAAGGGGAAGTCCCCGCCGAAATGCAGGTGGGGAAAGGCCGCATACATCGTTGGCGTACACACACCACAGGACCAGCTTTTTCCATTTTGAGGTTTGCTGGCCGTCAGGTCTGAACCGTTTTCCGTACAGTCCCAGTAATGGAACTCGTGGGCCGGAACGCGCTCGCTCGCCCGAAACAGCAGGGAATCCTTTGCCGCCGTAAGCTCCACATAGCCAAACCGCTGAAGGCGCCCGGTGTCCAAGCCCTCACCGTCCAGCACATCGGTCATCGGGTGCCCGGCAAGGCTCTTTTGCAGATAGAGAAAGCCGCCGCATTCTGCCACCAGGGGCATGCCGGCTTCCGCCGCCGTGCATATGGCATCCTTTACGGCAGTATTTTTGCTCAGCTGTTCCGCATAGAGTTCCGGATAGCCACCACCCAGGTAGATTCCGTCACAGTCCGGCAGGGCCTCATCCCACAGAGGGCTGAAGTAGATCAGTTCGGCCCCCGCTTCCTCCAGCAGGCGCAAATTATCCTCATAATAAAAGCAGAAAGCTTCATCCCTGGCCACTGCGATCCGACAACGTGGCACAGGTATCTGTTCCACAGTCCACGAGGAAATGACAGGAGTTTCGGTCTCTGCACAGAGAGAGAGCAGGCGCTCCAGGTCCACATACTGCTCCAGCTGCGCAGCGATAATGTCCATCCGCCGCTCCAGGTCGGTGATCTCGCCGGCTGTGACAAGCCCCAGATGCCGGCTCTCCAGCACCGCCTCGGGCAGCTCCGGCAGATAGCCCAGCACGGGGATACCGCACTCCCGCTCAAGCAATGGCTTCAGATAGTTAAACAGGGAGGTGGAGCACCCGTTGAGCAGCAGAGCCGCAATACAGTTTGGGCTGCGGAAGGCCATCATCCCCCGAATCTGAGCAGCCAGAGTCAGGCCAACGCCCTTTGGGCGAACCACAAGCACAACCGGGGTTCCCGTTAACCGGGCTACATGGTAAGCGCTTGCTTCGTCTGTTCCGGCCAGGCCGTCAAAGAGGCCCATAGCCCCCTCCAGCAGAGCAATATCTCCACACAGACTGTTGAAGCAACGGCGAACGCCCTCAGCGCCCTGTAAAAACAGATCCAGATTTCTGCCGGGCGTGCCGAGAACGCGGCGATGGAACATCGGGTCAATATAGTCCGGGCCACATTTTACGCCAACCGGCTTCAGGCCGCGCCGCTGCAGCGCACGCAAAAGGCCGCAGGTCAGTACAGTCTTCCCGCTTCCGCTGCCCATAGCCGAAATCATGATATGCTTCACGTTCTGACTGCCTCCTGCTGCGTGCCGGTAATCAGGAACACCGGGTTCTGTGCCGTGAGCAGATGCAGCCCTCCGGCTTCAACGCTCCGACTGACAGCCAACTGCGTCACCTCTACGCGGTAGCCCAGGGCGTTCAGCGCCTGCTGTGCCTCGCTCAGCGTCTCCAGAGCAATAGCGGAAACGCAGACCCGTGCCTGAGGATTTGCCCCGTGTACCCGGTTCAGGATCTCCCTCAAATGCCCGCCGCTGCCCCCAACAAACACCGCATCCGGCTTTGGCAGCGTATCCATACCGTCCGGAGCCTCCGCTGCCCGAACCCGCAGGTTCCAGGCGCAGAACTTTTCCCGGTTCCGCCGAAGCAGCGCCACCGCCTCGGACTGACGTTCCACAGCCCATACCCCGCGGCTGTGCAGAGCCAGCTCCACGCTGACACTGCCCGTCCCCGCGCCAATGTCCCAGCAGATATCCTCGGGGCTCACCCGCAGAGAAGCGAGCACCGCTGCACGGACCATTTGCTTGGTCATCGGCACTTTCTCCCGCAGAAACTCGCTGTCCGGAATTCCCGGCACCCGTGCAGGGTAAACCGGCGCAGCAGCCGTCCAGAGAACACTCAGTGCGGCAAAGGACTGCTCTGCCAGCTGTTCCGCCGTTCCCTTTACGATCCGCTCCTCCGGACAGGCCAGGTTTTCTCCGACGCAGGCCTCCAGTGTGCCCAGGCCGGCCTCTGTCAGTTCACGACAGATCGCCGATGGGGACCTGGTCCCATCCGTCAGGAAGAAGCAGGGTCTCCCGCACATCACCGCGTGCAGTACATCGCAGTCCCGTCCATGGGCCGAGCAGAGCTTCCATTCCTGCCATGCCATCCCCAGACGGGCTGCCATGGTCTGCAGACTGGCAACCGCCGGCAGCACCTCCGCGTCCAGCCCTGTCTGCTGCAAAAGAGGCAGCAGCCTGGCCGCCCCGGAATAGAAGCCGGTGTCCCCGCTGAAAACCACACATGCCCGTTCGCAGCCGCTTTCCTGCAGAAGCGATAACAGCTTTTCCGCACGGTATTCGGCCTGCTTTTTGCCGGGAAGCGTCGGCAGCACAGCTAGAACCCGTTCCGCACCCAGAATCAGCTCCGCCGCCTGCAGAGCCGCTGCGGCCTCTGCGGTCAGTTGTTTTCCGGCATCACAGCCGATGCCGAGTAAACTCACATGCATTGTTTTTTACCTCATCCAGGAAGGCTTCCATTGACAGCCCCGTCTCCTCCGGGCGCTGCACGACAATAATACCGACATTCTGTGCCTGTGCCGCGGCGAGCTTCTCCCGGTAGCCTCCGGCAGCACCACTGTTGCGGGTCGCCAGCCAGCGAATCCCATATTGTTCGATTGTAGCCTCGTTCATTTTCTGTGAAAAGGGCCCTTGCAGGGCCAGAATATTCCGGTGAGGAATTCCCATAGCCTCGCAGGCCGCAAGCCCCTCATGCGTAGGCAGGATGCGGGGATAAATCCGTGCCGGGGGCAGGCAGGCGTAGTCCGCCAGTTCCTTGGAGCCGGTAGTCAGCAGAATGTTTCCTTCGGTCTCCCGCAGGAGTTCTGCCGCCGCCCGGCAGTCCCGCACAAGGCTGCCGCCTTCCTGTTCCCGGGAGCAGGTGCGCAGGATCCGCCGCAGCGGTACCCCCGCCTGTCCGCAGGCTGTACGGATATTGGCACTGACCACCAGGGAGTAGGGATGTGTTGCGTCGGCCACCAGGTCATAGTTGCTCACCAGCATGGTCATTTTCTCCGTGTCTAGCCGCCCGCAGCGCACCCGGCACGGGATGCCGCGCAGCTCCTCGCCCCCCAGTTCGGTGGCACAGCTGACCGTTACGGTCTCACCGGCCTCCGCCAGCTGCCGGGCCAGCACACGTCCCTCTGTCGTGCCGCCAAAAATCAGGATATTCACGTCGTTTCCCTCTCTCCCCGCGGGTTCATCTTCCGTTCATAGCCGCGTGGAGTCACCATATAGCCGCCTAGCTGCTGTGTGGTGGAATTGCCGATAAACACCGTCGTAAACATATCCACTTCAGCCTCCCGCAACTCAGCCAGCGTCAGGATGCGGGCTTCCTGACCCTCACGCCCGATATTCTTTACCCAGCCGCAAACTGTGTCCGGGTGCTTATAGCGCAGCAGGATGTCGCATGCCCGCTGAAGATGATCCCGACGTTTGCGGGACATGGGGTTATACAGACTCACACAAAAGTCCCCTATCCCCGCTGCCTCCAGACGGCGGGCAATGCACTCCCAGGGAGTCAGCAGGTCAGAGAGGGAGATCACACAGAAATCGTGCGTCAGGGGAGCCCCCAGCACCGCCGCGCCGGACAGCGCCGCCGTCACACCGGGAACCACCTCGATATCCACTGCCTTTCCCTCCGCCAGCTGCAGGACCGGGCCTGCCATCCCGTACACACCTGCGTCACCGGAGCACAGCATAGCTACACGGTGGCCGGCAACCGCCATATCCACGGCCCATTGGCAACGCTCCAGTTCCTTCGTCATCGGGGTGGTATAGATTTCCTTATCCGGATATTGCTCCCGGACCAGGTCCAGGTAGACCGTATAGCCGCAAAGAATGTCCGCTGCTTCCAAAGCCTGCCTGGCCCGTTCCGTCATTTCGCGCGGGTCCCCCGGGCCGAGGCCGACAATCGATAAATGTCCCATTTTTCTTTCTCCTGTCTCAACAGTTCCAGCTTGGATGGAAGTCCGCACAGGCTACAGCGACCGTCACGCCGGCCCCGGCATTCTTGGTGACCAGCAGCCGACCACCGCTGCCCAGAACTGCGCTCCGTTCACACACATTGTCCACACCCACCGTCTCGCTGACAAAGCCGGAGCCGGAAAACGTACCGTGGACCAAACGCAGCTGCTCTGCGGAAAAGGTCTCCAGTTCCCATCCGTGTTTCCGGCAGAGGGCTAACAGGCCCGGTTCTTCCTGTTTTATGTCAATGGAGCACACCTTGTCAATTGCAGCAGAGTGCAGACCCTCCCGCTGCAGTACGGCCTGCACCCGTTCCTCCAGCAGTTCCACCGGAATGCCTTTCCGGCAACCGATGCCCAGGACCAGGATACGGGGAACACAGAGCAGGACCTCTCGTTTTGGGGTATACACCGTTACGGCAAAGTCGCAGTCCTCCATTGTTCCGGCTTCAACACCGGCAGGGGGATTACCCTGTATGGGGAAGTCCGAAGCAAAACGCACGATTCCGCCCCGCAGCAGCGTGCCGGAGACTTGTTTGATGCAGGCAGTATCGGGAATCACGCACCTCTGCGCCTTTGCCCAAACATCTACCGCGAACACCCCGTGTCGGTCCGTAGCCGTCGTAATGACCGCCTCAGCCCCTAGCTTTTCTGCCAGTTCAAGGGCCAGGCTGTTAGCGCCGCCCAGATGCCCGCTGAGGATAGGAATCACGTAGCGGCCGGTCTCATCCACAACCAGTACTGCCGGGTCCGCCGCCTTGCTCCGCAGAAATGGGGCAATCGCCCGGACCGCAATGCCTGCGGCTCCCACGTAGATTAGGGCCTTTGCCCCGATAAACGCCTCCTCTGTCCAGTCATAGAGGCCGGGTCCTTCGTGTACTTCGTTGCCGCAGCGCTGTGCTTCACCGTCCGTTAGAGCCGCAATGCGCTGCGCCAGGGTCAGCCCGGCATCGGTAAAGGCCAATAACCGTACTTTCGGCCGCATCCGTTCTTCATCGTTCGCTCCGTCCGCCATCATGACTTCCGTCTCCGGATTTTCTGTTAACTGTTCTCTCATTGCGTTGCCTCCCGGAACGCCGTGGTGAACCCCGGGTCATAGAGCTTGCTGCGCTCGTAACCTTCGCCCAGAAAATCTCCTACCAGGATCAGTGCCGTATGGGTGATACGGTTTTCCGCCGCGGTAGTCGCCAGGCTGTCCAGGCGGGTATAGAGCACCCGTTCCTCCGGCCAGGTAGCCTTAAACACGATTGCACAGGGTGTCTCCCCGGTGTATGCTCCCTGCAGCAGAGCATCCTGCACCTGAGGCAGAAGACCTGCGGACAAAAACACCACCATCGCAGCGCCATGCTGCGCCAGGCTTGTCAGCGCTTCCCGCTCCGGAACCGGAGTCCGCCCCGCCATGCGGGTGATGATCACCGTCTGTGTCACACCGGGCAGGGTATATTCTACCCCTGCTGCCGCTGCCGCACCACAGAAGCTGGATACTCCCGGGGTCAGGTCATAGGGGATCCCTCGCTCCTGCAGGGCGTCCATCTGCTCCCGGATAGCCCCGTAGAGACAGGGGTCTCCGGTGTGGAGCCGGACTGTAGTCTCGCCACGTTCCTCGGTCTCCGCCATAATCGCAATGACCTGCTCCAGGGTCAGCTCTGCACTGTTATAGATTCTGCAGTTCTCCCGGCAAAAGCCCAGCAGCACAGGGTTCACCAGGCTGCCGGCATAGATGACCGTCTCCGCCTGCTCCAGCAGCGTTTTCCCCCGCAGAGTAATCAGGTCCGGTGCCCCGGGACCCGCTCCGACAAAATGTACCATTGTCCTTTGCTCCTTTTCCGCCGTTTCCGCTCATCGGCTTTTTCCGGTCTTTCTGCCGTCGCTCACGTCTTTCGACGGTCCGCAGTCGTTTCTGTTGCTTCCGTCCATTCCGCCACGATCTCTGCCGCGTCGGCGGTCCGCCCCAGTTCCCCGTATTCGTTGGAGAAGCAGAGCGCACCCACCCGGAAGCGGCCTTCGGCCCGATGCTTCAGATGCATTCCTATGGCCTCCGTCAGCCGCCTCAGCACCGGCTCACGCAATTCTGCCCGGTCCAAAACTTCCAGACAGGCATCGGTGGTCACACAGTCCATCAGGGCCTTACAGGTCTCCCCGTCCGCACCGGATACCGCCGCATAGGCACAGAACAGCTCTGCCCGGCAATCCGCCGTGCGGGAATGGGTATTCATGATGCCACCGGCCACCTTCACCAGCTTGCCGATATGTCCCACCAGCAGAACCGTGTGGAAGCCAAGCTGTCCACAGTCGTCCAGTGCCTCTCCGATAAAGTTCGAGCAGCATACCACCGGCAGTTCAGGCGGCTGCAGGCTCTGCCTCCGCAGAAAGTCCAGCCCGTAGTTTCCTGGGGTCAGGATCACTGTGTCATGGCCCAGTGCCCGCGCCTGCCTCAGCTCTACCCCAATCGTGTCCACCAGAGCCTGCATGCTCATAGGCTCCACAATGCCGGAGGTACCCAGAATCGAGATGCCTCCCTCGATTCCCAGCTTTGGGTTAAAGGTGTGCTTCGCGATTTCTTCTCCCTCCGGGACGTAGATGGTAACAGAGGCACCACCCTCGTATTCCAACTCCCGGAAAAGTTCCTCCAGTGTCCCGGTAATCATGCGCCGTGGGCCGGAATTGATTGCCGCTGCACCTACCGGCTGATCCAGTCCCGGCTTGGTCACCCGTCCGACGCCGACACCGCCATCAATACAAATGCCCTTTTCCTTCCGCAGTTCCACCGCTGCACAGATTTCGGCATCGGCAGTACGGTCAGCGTCGTCGCCGGCAAATTTCCGCACGGCGCAATGGACGGTACCGCCCTCCAGGCCAACGTTCTCCGGAACGACCTCCACTCGCCAGCCCTTCGGCGTGGTCAGGGCCACCGTAGCCGGCCAGGCCCCCAGCAGCAGACGGCGGGCACAGGCCTGGGCTGCCAGTGCAGCGCAGGTCCCCGTGGTGAAGCCGCAGCGCAGCTGTTTGCTGCCTGCGTTAACATAGTGCGCAAAGGGCGCCGGTGCTTTTGCCGTTGCTTCTGGTCCTTCGGTGGGAGGATTGCCTTCCGCAGTCGGCGCTCTGTCCCCATCAGGCCTGGCCTCAGTTGTTTCCGCGCAGCTTCTGTCCGGGCGGTTCCATTTTATCCAGGCTCCTGTGGGAAGGTCAAACAGTTCTTCCAGCACGGTGGGAACGAAGACCTCCTCCGGCCTTCCGTAGTGGTAGATTCGATCACCCTTTACACAGATCACTCTGTCCGCAATCTGTTCTGCCAGATCCAGCTCGTGAAGGCTCAGCAGGACAGACAGATTTTCCTCCCGTACCAACTGGCGCAGGGTCTCCAGCAGTTCCAGCCGATAGCGAATGTCCAGAAAGGTAGTGGGTTCATCCAGCACCAACAGCTCCGGTTCCTGGCAGAGAGCCCGAGCCAGCAGTACACGCTGGCGCTGTCCGTCGCTGAGCTGCTGCAGGGCACGGTCCGCCAGGTCCGTCACACGAACCTGCTCCATCGCCCGCTCCACCGCTTTCTTATCTTTTTCCGACAGCAGGCCAAGAGCTCCGGTATAGGGATACCGTCCCAGGGCAACCGCCTCCCGTACAGTCAGATACTCTGAATCCGTCCGGCCGGGCTGCACTACCGCCAGCTTTTTTGCCAGTGCATTGCCCTTCAACTCCGTCATCGAGTTCCCGTCCAGCAGTACTGCACCGTGAATCGGCGCCAGTTGGCGGATCAGGCTTTTGAGAATCGTGGATTTGCCCGCTCCGTTCGGCCCAATCAGCACCTGGATCTCCCCTTTTTTCAGACGGAGCGCTATATCGCGGATGAGGGGAACTCCATTATAACCTACGGCGAGGTCCTGTGTTTCCAAAAAAGACCTGTTCACGTTCTTCCCCCTTATCTCTCCCCGATGCGTTTACGGCGAAGCAGCACCGCGATCACCACCGGAGCCCCAAAGATTGCAGTGACGGTGCTGATGCTCAATTCCGTCGGTGCCAGCAGGGTGCGGGCCAGCAGGTCGCAGAACATGCAGAAAGCAGCCCCACCCAGAAAGCAGGCCGGAATCATCTGCAGCGGCCGGTCCGAACGCAGCAGATTCCTCACCAGCTGCGGTACGGCAATCCCCACAAAAGACACCGGCCCGGCAAAGGCCGTCACGCAGGCCGACAGCAGGCTGGAAAGAATGACCAGTGCCACACGGAACAGCGTCACATT
>JAZRWD010000057.1:0-3959 GCA_045599525.1 Candidatus Limivicinus sp.
CTGAGCACAAAGGAAATCAAAGCCGGAAAGATCCCTGATCTTACGCAGCTGATCAAAGCTTATGGTGAATCGAAGGCTGCAGAGGAATGCGGTGTCGGTCTCCCCACCCTGCAGGACATTATCAAGGAACTCAGCAAACCCGGCCGTGACCCGCGCGAGGCGCTCCCGCCGCCCATCTTCCGGACTGACCTGCCCGATATCAAGGACCTTAAGCCTGGCATGACCCTTCTGGGAACCGTACGTAACGTTATCGACTTTGGTGCATTTGTCGATATTGGTGTCCATCAAGACGGTCTCGTGCACATCTCTGAAATTGCTGACCGCCGTATAAAGCACCCAAGTGAGGTGCTCAGCGTCGGCGATACGGTAAAGGTGCTGATCCTCGACGTTGATGAAAAGAAAAAGCGCATTGCCCTTTCCATCAAACAGGCGAAGAAAGAGAACGTACAGCAGCTATGATTTACAGCTTCGCCCCTCTGGAGGGAATTACCTCCTATCTGCTGCGGAATGTTCACGCTGAACTTTTTGGAGGGTGCGAGTCTTACTATGCCCCCTTTGTCGCCCCTGATGGAAGCGGAACCTTCAAAGTATCTAAGCTTCAGGACTTGCTTCCGGAGAATAACCCGAACATCCGTCTCGTTCCACAGATTCTCGCGAACAGCGCATTTGCCTTTCTGAAGGTCACAGAGCAACTTTCCGCTTTAGGCTACAAGGAAGTCAACCTGAATATTGGTTGCCCTTCCGGCACAGTAGTCTCGAAATACAAGGGGGCCGGAATGCTGCGTGACCTGAAGACCCTCGAGCAATTTCTGGATCAGGTATATTCAGAAGCTAAAATCTCTGTTTCGGTAAAAACACGTCTTGGCATCTCTTCTTCGGCTGAATTTGAAAACATTCTATCGATCTACAATAAGTATCCAATTTCTGAACTGATTATCCACGCCAGAGACCGCGAAGGACAGTACCACAGTGATCCGGATCTGGCAGCCTTTTGTCAGGCCTTTGATGCTTCTCACTGCCCCGCGATTACCTACAACGGCGATATCTTCTCGCCGTCAGATCAATCGCATCTGCTCAACCTTCAGCCCAACCTTGAACGAATTATGTGCGGCCGCGGCGTAATTGCCAATCCTGCCCTGTTTCGCGTACTAAATGGCGGTCAACCCCTGGAAAAGGCAGAGCTTAAATGCTACCATGACTGTGTGATAGCCTCGTTCCGCGCAGCAGGCCTGAACGAGTATTTCACGGTAACCAGAGGAAAAGAACTGTGGCATTACATGATTTGCATGTTTGCAGATAGTCGAAAAGCCTTTAAATCCATTGCAAAAGCGAAAACCCTTGCCGATTACAGCTCCGCGGTAAATACTTTGTTTTCACAATATGCATTTCATTCGGGAAACGGCTACAGCCGTATCGGTGAGTAAACACTCACTGATACGGCTGTTCCCTTTTGTTTCGGATTCCCTTTTCGTTGCCTTAGTTTCTCAGATACGTACTCCTAACGCACGAAGTTGCCGGCGCAGGCTGTCGGCGTCGTTTTCAAAACGAATCGCCTGCATACCGGTCTGTATTGCTCCCTGAACATTTTGGGCAGCATCATCAACAAACACACACTCAGCAGGATCCAGCGAAAATTTCTCATACAGGCACTGATAAATGCGTGACTCAGGCTTTACCATCCGCACATCTGCGGAAATCAGCGTCCCGTCAAAAAACTCACTGCCCGGAATTTGTGGCCAGTAATCATGCTGGCGCCGACTGGCATTAGAGAGCAGTAAAATACGATAGCCGTTCTTTTTCAGGTTCGCGACCAGTTCCTGCATTCCCGGTACAGGCAGTACCGGCTGATCCCAGGCAAAAATCATCTGCTCCGCGACCGCATGCAGGCGCTCCGGAAGCTGTTTTTTCGCTTCCGCGAAGACATCCGCTTCGTCATATTCTCCCGAGTCCAGTTTTCCCCAGTTCGGAGAAGCAAAAATAGCTTTCATCAGCAACTCACGATCCGGCCACTGCATCCCGGTACGGTCAAGAAATGCTTCAGGCTTAAAATACAGAAGCACATTACCCATGTCAAAAACAATAGTGGTGATCATTCTATTCCTCCTTTCCTGTTAACCATGTGTAGTATATCCTGCTCGGTTGATCTATGGAACTGAAGCCTGCGGAGAAAGAACTCATCCCTCGCCTTACGACGAGGGAGATTTCTCAAAAGCATACTTAAATCTTTCTGCAATGCAAGGCCAACCATAAGCTCATTGCTAAATACCGAGAATTATACCGGTATTTTAGGCTTAAGTACCTTTTTAAACTCAGCCCCGGGATTAACCACCGTCACCTTACAGGTGAAGCTGCCGGTTCCGGAGATGTAATTATACTTTCCACAATAATATGCAAGCTGTTCCGCCAGAGCTTCTGTGGACGGCGACACCTTGTCGTTGGAAACGGTCAGCGTAAACTCGGTAAAGTCTTCGTTATGGGTAATGGAAACAGCATCCGGGTAGCGGGAAGACGGAATTGCATCCTTCAGGAATTTAAGCACTTCCTGCCTTGCAGCCTCCTGCATTTCAAACTGCTGCGCTCTGGTCACGGTGTAGGTCACCGAACCGTCGCCTCGGATACGAATCTGTTTGTACCCAAGCTCATCGGCCAGTTGGTTATATTGTTTTTGCGTTATCTCCGGATCCACATAAACCGGAGGTAAGGTCAGGGACGTGGAAAACGTTCCATTTTCTACCTCGGTCGTCAATTCGACCCTTCGCTCCTCTTCTGCAAGGGCTGCTGCTTTCGCTTCCTGCCGATCCGACCACATGCGAAAACCAACAGCACCGATCATCAGGACGGCAAGGCCACCGCAAACCCAGGCAAGAGTACGATTCACCTGCCGACGAGTCTCCGCATTATGAATATATCGGCGCACACCCTTTGATTCCTCTACCAGACGCCGCTGCTTCTCCTCGGCTTCCTTCTGTAAAGCCTCATAGGGATAATCGGCATCTGCGGCAAATGACTCCTCAAACAGATCTGTTGGAGACATATGATTGATTCTTGGGTCCAGATGACGGATGCGTAACTCAGATACTTCCGGAGAGTCGACAGACTCCTCATCCCCTTCTTCTGTTTCCACGTCAACTGATTCATCGCCGGCGGTCTGTGCTTGGCTTTCTGATAATTCTTCCCCGCCCTGTTCAGTCGGACCCTCTGTCTCTTCGACGGTTTCCTCATACGGATAAAAGAACCCATATGCATGCAGCAGCTCGTCCCCGGTCTCATACCCCAGTGCATCGCATAGGGCAAACAACGGCTCATCCCAGCGGTCATGATTCCAGAGCTCCTGGTTGATGAGCTTCATGGGATAGATTTTATCCAGGTCATTCAGAAAGAGCTGCAGATATTTTTTGATTTTTTCCGGCTCATTTCCCGGCATTACCGGTTGATTCGCAGTATCCATCAGTCTGTCCTTTGGTCAATCCTTTGTAAATGTTTCTGATAGTATACCATAATACACATGTGTGCGAAAGTCTTTTCTATGAATAACGCTGCAATACAGGAATTTTACTTCCTTTTTTTTGCAGAATTTGATACAATTTTTAAAATCTGAGCAAAACAAACATACTTCTAAATATAATCCTAGTATTCGAGGTAACGGAGAATTGTACAGCAACGAAGAAATGGCCCGCCTGCTTGCCGAAGCTGTCCGATTGGCAGGTGGCCGTGCATGGTTTGTCGGCGGCTATGTCCGCGACAGGATTTTAGGAAAAGAAAATAAGGATATCGATATTGAGGTCCATGGACTTACTCCCTCTGTTCTACGAAATCTTCTGGAGACCTTTGGTACCTGTAACGAATACGGTTCTTCCTTTGGTGTTTTCAGCCTGTCAGGCTACGATTTGGACATCGCTATGCCACGAACAGAGACAGCAACCGGACGTGGCCATAAAGACTTTTCCATTTCTGTCGAT
>JAZRWD010000058.1:0-11939 GCA_045599525.1 Candidatus Limivicinus sp.
GCCCCGGTGACATTATCGTTCTTGCGGGCAAAGGCCACGAGGACTATCAGGAGATCAATCACGTGAAATACCCGATGGATGAACGGGTCATTGTTGCGGAATATTTGAAAACGAGGAACAAGACATGATGTCGATAAAACTGATTACTGCCTTTGTCCTGGGCCTGTTGATTTCCACGGCCTTCGGCAAATACTATATCCCCTGGCTGCGCCGGCAGAAGGCCGGGCAGGAGATCAAATCCAATGGCCCCACCTGGCACATATCCAAGGCCGGTACCCCAACGATGGGCGGCGTGATGTTTATTCTCGGCGATCTCATTGTTTGCCTGACGGTCGGCTTTGAGGGAATGCTTCACGGCAGCTTCGGCCACATCTTTGTCCTCCTGTTTGCCATGGTCTTCGGTGCCATCGGCTTCCTGGACGACTGGAAAAAAATCAAGGCAAAGCAGAACACCGGCCTTTCGGCCAAGGGCAAGCTTGTGCTTCAGCTGGCTGCGGCTCTGGTGTTTGTCGGCGTGATGATCCTTACCGGCTTCACCTCCAACGAGGTGTATGTGCCCTTTGTTAACGTGTCCTTCACCATGCCCCTCTGGCTGTACCTGCTGTTTGCCATGTTTGTTATCGTCGGCACGGTAAACGCGGTCAACATTACCGATGGCGTGGACGGCCTCTCCAGCGGCACCTCCATTCCGGTCTTCCTTTTCTTTGTGGCCGTGACCTTCTACTGGGGCGATAAGTATCTTGAGCTGGGCATTTTTGCTTCTGCCATGGTGGGCGGCCTTCTCGGCTTCCTGTTCTATAACTTCAACCCCGCCAAGGTCTTCATGGGTGACACAGGCTCCCTGTTTATGGGCGGCGCAGTGGCAGCACTGGCCTTTGCGTTTGATATGCCTCTGATCCTCATTACCCTGGGCATCATTTATCTGGCAGAGACCCTTTCCGATATCATTCAGGTCGGCTACTTCAAGCTCAGCCACGGCAAGCGTGTCTTCCGCATGGCACCTCTCCACCACCATCTGGAGATGGGCGGCTGGACCGGTAAGAAGTGGAAGGAAAAAGAGCTCTTTGTGCTCTTTACAAGTATCTCCGCCGTTTTTGCCGTCATCTCCTTCCTTGGCATCTGCCACCGTTTCTGAGCATCGGTTCAGAATAAGCGTTTCTGTTTTCTTCAGCGACTTGTTTTCATGCGGACGGATCCGCCGGGTTCCGTCCGCTTTCCCATTCCCTCGCTGTGCGACATCGGGCACAGGGGTATCAAAAAAGAAAGAGAGAGAAAGACATGAAGTTTTTGTTTGCCTGCGGCGGTACCGCAGGGCATATTTATCCCGCAGTTGCGGTCGCCGGCAAGCTGGCCGAGCGCTATCCGGACAGTGAGTTCCTGTTCATCGGTGCAAACGGAAAAATGGAGATGGAGCTGGTCCCGAAGGAAGGCTATGCGATCCGTGGCGTAGACATTACCAACATCAGCCGCGGGAAGAACCTTGCCGCAGTGAAGCATAACATGAAAACGCTGCGCAACGTTTTTCGTTCACGGCGGGATGCCAGAGCGATCATCCGTTCCTTTGCGCCCGACGCGGTCATCGGCACCGGCGGATATGTCTGCTTTCCGGTTCTGCGAGCGGCGGCGTCCATGGGCATCCCGACACTCGTGCATGAAAGCAATGCGGTCCCCGGCCTGACAACAAAAATGCTTTCCGGCAATGTAGACCGTATCCTGGTCGGCTTTGAGGACAGTGTAGCGCACTATAAAAAGAAGGAGCGGGTCGCGGTGACCGGCACTCCGGTCCGTGGGGCTTTTGACAGCTATACCCGCGAACAGGCCCGCAGAGAGCTGGGCATTGCGCCGGAAGAAAAGCTGGTTCTGTCGGTGTGGGGCTCACTCGGCTCCGGCCACATGAACACCGTCATCCCGCAGATGCTTCCACAGATGAACAAGGGGGAATTCCGCCTGGTCCATGTTACCGGCAAGAGCTATCATAAGCAGGTGATGGCGAACCTGGAAAAGGCCGGCACCGATCCGGCTGCCCACGGTGCGGAGATTCGGGAATACCTCTTTGACATGCCACGCTGGATGGCAGCGGCAGACCTGATCCTTTGCCGTTCCGGGGCCTCCACACTGGCCGAGCTGACCTATATGGGCATGCCGGCCATTCTGGTGCCTTCGCCCAATGTGACCAACAACCATCAGGAAAAGAATGCTCGCGTACTGGAGCGCGCCGGTGGAGCAAAGGTCTTTGTAGAGGGCAGCTTTGACGCAGCCTCCCTGCTGGATACTGTCCGCACCTTGTTGGAGGACAAGGAGGGCCTTGACACCATGCGGCAGTCTATGCGTTCCCTTGCGGTTTCTGACGCGGCGGATGTGATCACGGATGCTGTGCTGAGCCTGTGCACAAAATAAGCTTTCTTTGCCCTAAATCCTGTGTTATACTATTATACCCATATTTAATGTCGGTCGTGGATGATCGGCAGCGGATAAGCCATGAATAACAGATTTCGGCGATGCGGCTATTGCCTCACGAAACTGACGGCTTATCCCTTCTGACTTTTGGATAAAGGAACGGACAGCTATGGCACGGAAGATCCTATACCGCCCCCCGCAAAATCTGAGCAGCGAAGTGACCGCCCCCAAAAAGCGCAGCCGCATTGCCGGCCCTGTGCTGTTCTGGGTCGTGATTGGTGCGGCCATTCTGGCCATGTCGGTCGTTTTCCGTGTGCGTGTCATCGAGGTTGAGGGAAACGAGCACTACACCGACCTGGAGATCATCCAGGCCGTTGACATTGAGGAAGGCGATAACCTGTTCTTCTATGACCGTTTCCAGGCGGTCAGCAATGTTTTCAGTAAGCTGCCTTATGTCGACGAGGTCTCCATTGCCCGTGCCCTGCCGAATAAGGTTACGATCCACGTGGTGGAAAGCAAGGCTATTGCCTATATTCAGGTCGGTGACGAACAGTGGACCATCAACGAAAACTGCAAGGTCCTTGGTAAAGCCGCTCCGGGCGAGGATGAGATCCTTATTCCGGTTGAGGGCTTCAATCCCGGTACCCTTCTGATCGGGGAGCAGCTGACCATCTCCAACGGCAAGGAAGAGCCGGTGGAATATCTTGCCGCCATTCTTGACCAGATCCGTGAGCGCGGCCTGGCAGAGGACGTAAAGAGTATCGACTTCAGCGATTCCCGAAATGTCAACTTCACCTATCGGGGTAAATATACCGTAAAGCTGGGTAGCTTCCGGGATGTGGAGTACAAGTTCGGTCTGTTCCTGGCCGCAGATGCCCAACTTCTGCCCGGCGACAACGGAATTTTAGACATTTCCGATGGTGTGACCGTGCATTTCAGCCCCATCTGAAAAGGCAGGTTACAAAAATCTTACAAAAGTTTTCTGAAAAATGAAAAAGTGTATTGACCTATTGCAAAAAATAGATTAGAATACCAATGTTGATTCGATAAATTCACCCAACAGGCATTTTGATAAATACTCAATTACAGGGAGGCAGTTCGTTATGGAATTCAAGGCCGAAGCAGGTCCCGATAATGTCGTTACATTGAAAGTAGTTGGTGTCGGCGGCGCCGGCAACAACGTTGTGAATAGAATGGTCCGCGCCGGTGCGACCGGTGTCGAGTTCATTGCCATTAACACCGATAAGCAGGCTCTGTCCGTTTCCAATGCCGATCAGAAAATTCAGATCGGTGAAAAAATGACCCACGGTCAGGGCGCAGGCTCCAACCCCGAGGTTGGCAAGCGTTCCGCAGAAGAAAGCCGCAACGATATTGCCAAGGCCGTTGAAGATGCAGACATGGTCTTCATCACTGCCGGCATGGGTGGCGGCACCGGCACAGGCGCAGCTCCCACTGTTGCTGATGTTTGCCGTGAGGCAGGCATCCTCACCGTCGGTGTGGTCACCAAGCCCTTCAAGTTCGAGGGCAAGCGCCGCATGGATCAGGCCAGTGATGGCATCCGTGAGCTTCTCGGCCGCGTTGACTCCCTGCTCATCATCCCGAACGACCGTCTCAAGTACGCCACCGATCAGAAAATCACGCTGGCCAATGCTTTTGAGATCGCTGACGACGTCCTGAAGCAGGCTGTCACCAGCATTTCCGACCTCATTAAGAACACCGGCTTCATCAACCTCGACTTTGCTGACGTCACCTGCATCATGAAGGGTGCCGGCTACGCCCACATGGGTGTCGGCCACGCCGCAGGCAAGGGCAAGGCAGAAGACGCTGCCCGCATGGCCATTTCCAGCCCCCTGATGGAGACCTCCATCGAAGGCGCACACGGCGTTCTCATCAACATCACCGGCTCTGAAGATATGGGCCTGGAGGATGTCGAAGCCGCTGCAAACCTGGTTCAGGAAGCTGCTCACCCCGATGCCAACATCATCTTCGGTGCCACCTTCGACGACTCCCTGCAGGATGAGATCCGTGTTACGGTCATTGCCACCGGCTTTGAAGACAGCGGTGTTCCCGCACAGTCTCCGGTCCGTCAGGCAACTGCTCCCGCAGCACAGCCTGTTCGCGAGACCGTCAAGACTCAGGTCCGTGATGTCCAGATGCCTGTCTACACTGCCGAGGCTCCTGCAGCACCGGTCGCAGAAGTCATCGAGCAGCCGGCAAACGGCGGCGAAGATCCCTTCGACAGCATCTTCAAGATCTTTAACACCAAGTAAGAGAATACAATACAGAAAAACCAGGCCGTCCGAAAGGACGGCCTGATTGTATTCGTAGACAAGGGCACAGAAGAAAGCCCCTGCTCAGTTCATGAACTTGTCGATGGCATCGTTTAAGGCAGCCAGCTGGGCGGCGGTGTCATCCGGGTCATCGGTAATGCAGTGTTCCATGTGGTCCTTCAGAATGACCTTGGCGGTGCTGCCCAGCGCGGAACGGACCGCAGCCAGCTGCACCAGCACCTCTGTGCTGTCGCGTCCATCCTCCACCATGCGCTTTACCGACTCCAGATGCCCGATTGCCCGGGAAAGACGGTTGACGACCAGTCTGGTCTGTGTGTGCGTATGGCTGTGGCCATCCGGGCCGTGGGTATGGGTGAGGATCGTACCGTCTTCCAGAACGTGGGTGTGTTCATGCCCATGAACCTGTGCGTTCAGCCTGGTCTCATCCAGAATCATGTGCTCGTGATTATTGTTTTTTTGGTTTTCCATACGGGACCCGCCTGTTGATTTAGTATGTTAATTGAATACAGTATAACATGCCGACGGCCGGGCGTTCAATGGACAAATGCCGCCAGCAAGTCGGAAAACCTCGCAATACAGCATGGGCACGGAACAGAAAAGCGACGTCGTGGCAGGCAAAAGCCGTCGACGTCGCTTTTTACGCTATACTTGCTGTTTACCGGCCTATTGGGTTACCGTGCCTGGAGCCATGCAGGGACAATTACGGTTTTTCCGCACCTCCTGCACGAAACCGTTAACGGGAGTAGTAACGCGCAGGTAGTTACGCGGGACGCCTATAGGTATTTCTGCTTCCAGAGGCTCAGGATCTTGCGGACCTTTTTGTCGGACAGCTTATCCGTGTTCAGCACCTGTACGCGGGGCAGGTCCTTCAGCATGCCGTGGAGCTTTGCCACCTGCGTCGTATAGGTCAGGGACAGCCCCAGGCGCCGCCGCAGGATCTCGGCTTCCTCCAGCGTATACAGCTGCCCCAGACAGGGCTGTGGTTCCATCAGGTAGGTCAGAAATGCCTCGCGGAACTGCGGCACGATGAATTCGAATCCGCCGAGAATGGCAAACACAGAGAAGCGGTAATACGCTGCCTCCTGCAGTAGTCGGACTCCGGTCGTGCGGAAGACTTCTGTGTTATGCTCGGCCTTCCCGTGGGAAAAGTCCATGAACAGCTCACCGGTGTAGCCGGTCCGGTCTGCGGCGGCTGCCGCAGGGAACAGCTCATAGTGCATCGGTGTCAGCGGATCGAGGTACTCGATGGCGGTGAAGATTCCGCCGGCCTCCGCCAGGTGTTCACCAAGGGTCTCCTGCAGATACGCACCGGCCTGTTTTCCGGTGAGAAAGAGCTTTGGCTCGGCCTTTTCAAACATAAGGCATCACGGTGTCAGCCAATGGCTTCCATCAGGCGGTCGGCAAATACCTCTGCGGTGATTTCGCCGCCCTTGACGATCGGGTACTTCTCGCCGCATTCTTCCAGGGCCTTGTCCAGCTTTGCGGCTTCTGCGGAGAAGCCTACGTGGTTCAGCATCATTACGGCGGCCTTCAGGATGCTCTGGGGATTGGCCCAGGCGCCGAAGCCCTGTTCGATCATGCGCGGGGCAGAGCCGTGGATGGCCTCAAACATGGCGTAATCCGTGCCGATATTGGCGCTGCCGGCCGTACCTACGCCGCCCTGCAGCTGGGCTGCTTCATCGGTGATGATGTCGCCGTACAGGTTGGGCAGCACAAACACCTCATACTGGGCGCGGTTTGCGGGATTGACCAGGTTGGCGGTCATAATGTCGATGTAATACTCATCGGTGGTGATTTCCGGGTACTCTTCCGCAATCTTGTGGCAAATGAGGCTGAACTTACCGTCGGTCTTTTTCATGATATTGGCCTTGGTAATAATGGAAACACGCTTTTTGCCGTTGGCCCGGGCAAATTCATAGGCGGCGCGGGCAATGCGCTCAGTGCCTTTATCCGTGGTCACCTTGAAGTCCATCGCCAGAACGCCGGGGATCTCGATGCCGCGGCTGCCGAGTACATATTCACCCTCGGTGTTTTCGCGGAAGAATGTCCAGTCGATGCCTTCCTCGGGGATGGCAACAGGGCGCACGTTGGCGTACAGGTCCAGCTCACGGCGCAGTGTAACGTTTGCGCTCTCCATGGTGCCGCCCTTCGGTGTAGTGGTGGGGCCTTTCAGCAGAACGTCGCAGGACTTGATCTCCTGCAGAATGTCTGCAGGGACGGACTGGCCAAGGGCAAGACGGTTCTCAATGGTCAGACCGTTGATCTCCTCGATCACTGCCTGACCGGCGGCGATGCGGTCAGCAAGCAGAGCCTGGAGCACGCGGGCCGCCTGACGGGTGATGATCGGTCCAATACCATCGCCATCAATGACACCGATCGTTACGGGGCCCTTGTCTGCGGTGCTGTCTTTTGCGCCCTTCATGTTTTCGGCGCGGGCGATCTGCTGCTCCAGCAGCTGACGGAATGCGGCTACAGCATTTTCAATATCATGCATGGTGATTACCTCTTCATTCTATAACGATGTATGTTAGCAGACCGAGCGTTTTGCCTGACGGAAGCCCCATCGGGCAGAGCGCCCGTTCGGTATGTATTCAGGAATTCGCCTTGGTGTAGCTCAGCAGGCCGCCGGCCAGAACGATGGCGCGCTGGCGCTCGGTCAGGCTGCAGCGGACGGGGAAGCGGCTGCCGTTGGTCTCATCGACGATCTCGATCTTACCCTCCAGAGTGCCCTGATACAGGCCACTGAGGGACAGAACGTCTGCCTGACTGAGCTTGTCGTAATCCTCGGGATTCTCAAATACCAGCGGCAGGATGCCCGCATTGATCAGGTTAGCTGCGTGGATACGGGCAAAGCTCTTGGCGACGACAAAGCGCACACCCAGATACATCGGCACAAGCGCTGCGTGTTCACGGGAGGAGCCCTGGCCGTAGTTTTCACCGCCGACGATGATGCTGTTTTCAATACCGCGTGCGCGCTTCGGGAATTCGGGGTCGCAGACCTCAAAGCAGAAGTCGCTCATGCGGGGAATATTAGAACGGTAGGGCAGCACACGTGCACCGGCGGGCATAATATGGTCGGTGGTGATGTTGTTGCCGACCTTCAGGGCTACCGTGACCTGCAGGGAATCGCTGAAGGCGCGGCCCTGGGGGAATTCCTTGATGTTCGGCCCGCGCAGCACCTCTACCTGTCCGGCTTCTTCGACCGGGGCGGGGGCCAGAACGGCAGAGTCGTTGATGCGGAACTTCTCCGGCATGGTGACCTGCGGCATATCCCCCAGCAGACGGGGATCGGTGATCGTGCCGGTCAGGGCAGCGGCAACGGCTGTTTCCGGGGATACCAGGAATACCTTGCCGTCGCGGGTGCCGCTGCGGCCTTCAAAGTTGCGGTTGAAGGTACGCAGGCTGACGCCGGCAGAGTTGGGGGAGAACCCCATGCCGATGCAGGGGCCGCAGGCACACTCCAGCAGACGCACGCCGCTGTCGAGGATATCGGTAAGGGCGCCGCACTCGCTGAGCATGGTCAGCACCTGGCGGGAGCCGGGAGATACGGAAACACTGACGCCGTCAGCCACCTTTTTGCCCTTCAGCAGAGCAGCGACCTTCAGCATATCAAACAGGGAGGAGTTGGTGCAGGAACCGATGCACACCTGGTCGACGATTGTGCCCTTCAGGGAAGCCACTGTGCGGATATTGTCCGGGCTGTGGGGGCAGGCAATCAGCGGTTCCAGGGTGTTCAGGTCGATGTCGATTACGCGGTCATACTCAGCGTCCGGGTCGGCAGACAGAGGAGAATAGGCCTCCTCGCGGCCTTCGGCCTGCAAAAAGGCACGGGTGACCTCATCCGAGGGGAAAATCGAGGTGGTAGCGCCCAGCTCGGTGCCCATATTGGTGATGGTGGCACGCTCCGGAACCGACAGGGAAGCCACGCCGGGGCCGCCCCATTCAATGATCGCGCCTACACCGCCCTTGACGGACAGAATGCGCAGCAGCTCCAGGCTGATGTCCTTCGCTGTCACGAAGGGCTGCAGGGTGCCGGTCAGGTTCACGCGGTACATTTTCGGCATCGTGATAAAATACGCGCCGCCGCCCATGGCCACAGCAACGTCCATTCCGCCTGCGCCGAAGGCCAGCATACCGATGCCGCCGCCGGTCGGGGTGTGGCTGTCCGAGCCAATCAGGGTCTTGCCGGGCACGCCGAAGCGCTCCAGGTGCACCTGGTGGCAGATGCCGGTGCCCGGGCGTGAGAAGTAAATGCCGTGTTTTGCGGTAACAGTCTGGAGATAACGGTGGTCATCCGCGTTCTCAAAGCCGCTCTGCAGGGTGTTGTGGTCCACATAAGCAACGCTCTTTTCGGTCTTTACCCGGTCGATGCCCATGCTTTCAAACTCCAGATAGGCCATGGTGCCGGTGGCGTCCTGCGTCAGTGTCTGGTCAATGCGGAGGCCGATTTCGGTCCCCTGGACCATCTCACCGCTGACCAAATGTGCGGCGATGATCTTCTGTGCTAAGGTCTTTCCCATTCTAATATCCTCCAAAATCAGTCACCGAGAATTCGGTTCATTGCATTGCGGGCGTGGGTCTCTGCGCAGAGCCTGGCGCGCTCGGGGTCGTGAGCCGCAATGGCGTTATAGATATCCTTGTGTTCGTCAACGATCGTGGCCTGGCGGGGTGCAGTCTGCATGGACGCCCTGCGGTATTTGGCAGCCTTGTGGCGCAGCGGGGTCAGTGCATCGATAATAATGCGGTGCCGGCTGTACTCGCCGATCAGCTCATGGATGCGGTTGTCGATCTCCGCAATGCGCTCATTGTCGCGCTTCTGCAGGTAAAATTCCTGCAGGTCCATCGCACGGCCGAGTTCAATCAGTTCGTCCTCGGTAATGTTCTGCGCGCAGTAATAGGCGGCGAGGCCTTCCAGCTGGATGCGGAGGGACAGAATATCTGTCAGATCCTCACGGGTGACGCCGCGCACGATCGTGCCGCGTCCGGATTCATCCAACAACCCCTCGTGGACCAGGCGGCGCAGCGCCTCGCGGATCGGGGTGCGGCTCATGCCCAGCTCTTCGGCAAGGCCCATTTCGGTCAGCATCATGCCGTGGGGGTAGATGCCGTAGATAATGTCGTGTTCGATTTTTTCGTAGACCCGGTCGGCCAGGGTAACGGTCTTGAATTCGTTCATGTCAGCGCTCCTCCTGTCAGCTCGGCGATCTTGGCCTCAAGCTCGGTATTGGAAAGCATGGTCTGGCGGCCTTCTTCGTACAGCCTGTCGACCCATTCCTTCATGGCAACAACGATCGGGTCCGTCTTGGAGACCTTTGCGTCGTCACGCAGGTCGTAGTTGTCGTTGATCCAGCAGGCAATACCGGCCAGACCGCTGGTCTTGGAGATGATGACCGTGGGCTTGCGGTTCAGCAGCTTCCGTGTGTCAAACACATTGTAGATCTCTTCGTCCTTCATCAGACCGTCAGCGTGGATGCCGGCCTTGGTCACGTTGAAGTTTCGACCCACGAACGGGGTCATGACGGGGATCTGATACCCAATGTCCTTTTTGAAATAATCGGCGATCTCGGTGATAACCGTGGGGTCCATGCCGTCCAGGCTTCCGCGGAGGGAGGCATATTCAAACACCATGGCCTCCAGCGGCACATTACCGGTGCGTTCGCCGATGCCCAGCAACGAGCAGTTTACGGCGCAGGCACCGTACAGCCAGGCAGTGGAGGCGTTGG
This sequence comes from Candidatus Limivicinus sp., assembly GCA_045599525.1. GTDB lineage: Bacteria > Bacillota > Clostridia > Oscillospirales > Oscillospiraceae > Limivicinus. The sequence continues at coordinate 10,412 of JAZRWD010000058.1, forward strand.
CGACAGCCTTGTAAAAGTCGTTATGCCCATGCCATTCCAGAAATTCGCTCGGAACATCGGAATAATGCTGCAGACCGTAGACAATGCCGGCCACGCTGCGGGGAAGGGCGGCTTCGGTATAGGGCACACCATAGCCCATCGTGTCACAGGCACGGATCTTTACGGGGATGCCGGCTTGCTTGGAGAGCTTCTGCAGCTCATTGACAAAGGGAACCACAAAGCCGTAAAAATCGGCGCGGGTGATGTCTTCCAGGTGGCAGCGGGGGACAACACCGGCCTCAAATGCGTCGGAAACCGTGGCCAGGTAGAAGTCCAGTGCCTGTTTGCGGGTCTTTTTCATCTTTTTGAAGATGTGATAGTCGCTGCAGCTGACCAGAATGCCGGTCTCCTTGATGCCAAGGTCACGCACCAGACGGAAATCCTCCTTGGTGGCGCGGATCCAGCTGGTGATCTCCGGGAAACGCAGGCCGAGGGCCATGCACTTTTCCAGGGCTTCCCGGTCCTTCTTGCTGTAAATGAAAAACTCTGTCTGGCGGATGATGCCATAAGGCCCGCCCAGCTTGGACAGAAGCTTGTAAATATTCACGATCTGATCGACAGAATACGGCTCCACCGACTGCTGGCCGTCCCGCAGGGAGGTGTCGGTGATCCAGATCTCCTCCGGCATATTCATGGGCACACGCCGATGGTTGAAGGACACACGGGGCACCTCGCCCTCGGCGTAGATGTCCCGCTGGAGGTTGGGCTCCGGGATATCCTGGAGGGAATACTTATAGGAGCGCTGCTCCAGCAGATTTGATTTCGGGGAAATTTCCAACATGGTAGGGACTCCTTTCGCTGGGTACATGGGTGCAGGTATTTATGTATACAATTATACACAAATTCATTGCCCTGTCAAGGACAATCGTCCATCCCGCAGCATCTTTGTATAAAAACACCCTGACCGCTCCAAAAAGCAGTCAGGGTGTTGTATATTCTTACCAGGCAAGCCGGGGTTTACCGGTCGGCTCTTGCCATCTTCTTCTCCACTGCGCTGATGATCTGGGTCAGGCCGATGACCAGCACCAGATAGGTAATGGCAACCAGCATCAGGGGATTCACAGCATCAAAGGTGTTATTGCGCACCATATTGCCTGCTCTGGTCAGATCGACCACAGCCACATAACCGGCCACGGAGGTCTCCTTCAGCAGTGCAATCAGCTCGTTGCCGATGGCGGGCAGGATGTTCCGAATGGCCTGGGGGAAAATGATGACCCGCATGGTCTGGAGCTTGGACAGACCCAGGCAGCGGCCTGCCTCCATCTGACCCCGATCCACGGCATTGATGCCGCTGCGGATCAGCTCCGCCATGTAGGCACCGGAGATGATGCCGAAGGTCAGGATACCCACGGTGATGCCATTGGCGGCCTTGAGGATGATGAAGTAGAAGATCAGCAGCAGCACGACCACGGGAACGCCCCGGATCACGGTGACATAGATATCGCAGAGCACATCCAGTGCCTTCATCACAGCGCTGTCCTCTGCGAAG
>JAZRWD010000059.1:0-10770 GCA_045599525.1 Candidatus Limivicinus sp.
TTCCGACAGCTCGTTCTTGCAGGAACGGTAGTTGTAGGAGAGCTTGTCGACCAGGGAGGCGTTCTTCCACATGCCGCGGAGGTTATCCCCGTGGGTGGTCAGGCAGTAGCAGCAGCAGTTATAGGAGGAGACGACCACACCGATCATTTCCTTCTGGGCATCGGTCAGGTAGCAGGTGTCGTTATACAGCGAACCCTTAAAATTCAGGAAGCCGATGTATTCCTTGGCGTTCAGGGGCAGTACCTTGAACAGGTTGTTGATAAAGCCCCAGTTTTTCTCCATGACCTCAACGTTCTTCGCAAAGACCGCATACTCTTCATCCGTCATTTCGTCACGGTCCGGCTTCTGAAGGCGGGACAGCTGTTCATCAAATTCCAATGCCATAATGTTTTACCTCTTTTTTGTTAGTGTAATCTGCGGGTGAGGCTCAGTGAGAACCCCACCCGGCTGGTATCCGATCGGCTGCAGCTTTTCTGCCGCAGTCATTCCCCTTCGACGATCAGTCGACCGGGCAGATGGCGAAGCAGCGTGCCGGGAAGCCTGTGCCGCCTCTCAGACGCGGGAAGGTGGTAACAATGATTGCACCGATGGGCGGGCACTGGTCGAGGTTGCGCATGACCTCGATCTGGAAGCGGTCGACCGCCAGGATATACTGCTCGCCGGGGTACGGGTAGGCGTTCTCGTTGGTGGTCACATAGCTGGGGTCAGTGTCTGCGGGCTCATGGCCGATTGCCGCAATGTTGCGCTCCTCGACCAGGAACTTGATGGCGTCTACCGACCAGCCGGGATAATGGGGGTTGCCGTTCTCATCGGGGTTATCGAGGTTGGACTTCTTGTACCAGTCGGAACGGAAGGCAACGAAAGCACCTTCGGGAATACGGCCGTACTCTGCTTCGAAGTCCAGAATGTCCTGCACGGAGAGAGTGAACTCTGCGTTGGCAGCGCAGGCTGCGGACTTGTCGATCACGACGAGGGGCATAACGAGCTCACTGGCCGGGATGTCGCCCACTGCGCGGCCGTTGCCGTGGAAATGCAGAGGAGCGTCAACGTGGGTGCCGTACTGAGAAGCGACACTGATCTGATAGCAGCGCATCGGAGCCATCTTGTCGTCCGGGGTACCCTCAACATAGTCAAAGAGCACGTCGCACTGCAGCGGGTTGAAGCCATACCAGTGCGGGGTCTCGGGGCTGAGAACATGGGAGAGTTCAACAAACTTGTAAGCAGGGGTCTTGAGTTCGGAAACCAGGTTCCAGAGATTCGTGTTTGCCATGATGTTTTTTCCTTTCATGCATGAATATTTTGAATGTTTCTAACATACTGCATTTACTTTAATACATAAAAGTCAATTCGTCAAGAGAAACGCACAGGCCGGATCGTGGTTTTTTCCGTCTATCCGGCTCAGGGTTAGCTTCTGTTCAGGCCTCGGTACGGCCCTTCATATAGCGATGTTTCAACATCCGTCAGCGCAAATCTGTCTTTCCACAGCGGAGTATCTTTACGCTTTCCATTCATACTTAGCATCCAGTACCAGGGCCAGCATCACGCAGGGGAACTCATCCAGCGGATCGCGGATATCCAGGAACCAGGTATCCCCGCTCACTTCCCCTTCGGAGCTCATGGTCATCACGGTCCTGCCGTGGCTGTTCGTGACCCGGTAGCGGAAGCCTGCCCAGTCCCCTTCCACCTTCCAGCCGTTGAAATCCACCTCAAACAGGCGCTTTTTCAGCGAACCACGCGTGCGTACCTTGCCCAGCTTTTCTTCCCCAACCTCCAGGATATAGTCCCGCGGGTCATATTCCTGAAAGGGATAGCGCAGGGCGATGCGCGTCTGGGTCACCGTGCCCAGCTGCTTTGTGCCGGAGTCGAACACCTCAAACTTCTGCCGTCGTCCACGTCCGCGGTCCACCGCACGGTACTTCACCCCGCAGGTCTCGTCATAAAAGCGGTAGATCAGGGGCTCCTCTTTGCGGTCCTGCACCAGAACAAGGTGGACATGGTTGGTATCCTCCTGCAGAAATTCTGCCGCCTCTGCGCTGTGGCGCTGCTGCACCTGGCGCTTTCGCTCGGCAGAGGCCTCCCGTACCTTGTGAAAGCCCTTTACCGTCAGGTCGGCAACGGCTGCCGTATATTCCTTTGCATAATTCTTCACGCCCTCGGCTGCCGCGTCCCGCGCCCGCAGGGCCAGATCCGCCATTACATCAACGGCATCCTTTTTCTTTGCCATAGGTGCTCCTTTGTTTATCCATTGTTTTTATTATAGCACAGGATCGTCCTGCAGGCAATGGAGGGCGTTCTGCCCTTCTGCTGTAAAAATCACTCTGCTACCGGGAATCTGCTCTGCTGCTACCCCCCCCCGCTCTGCTGCCGAAAAAACACTCTGCACGGTAAAAAACGGAGAGGACCGTAAAGCTCCTCTCCGCAATGTCCGTCCGCCAAAGCGGCGGCCCGGGGTGTTTTCTCTTGTTTCTGCCGTTTTTCGGTCGCTGCGTCCCGCAGCTTCTCAGAGGCAGGATTCGGTCTCGTAGACCTTGCCGCCTTTCATGACAAAGGCGCAGTCCAGCAGGGCCTTCGGGTCGGTCAGCAGGTCACGGCTCCATGCGGAGACATCCGCCCGCTTTCCCGGCTCCAGCGTGCCGATCTCATCGGCAAGGCCGACGATCCCCGCATTGACTGAAGTAGCGGCCGCGAGGGCACGGAAGGGATCCATCCCGCTGTTGAGCCATGCCTCGTACTCATACCCGCTCTCGTAGTTCTGGTGGTTAGCCACAAAGTCCGTGCCGTAGCCCAGGCGGATCTTACTGCTGCAGATGACCTCACGGCCGGCCTGCAGGGCATCCTTATACATCTCCAGCTTACGGCGGAATTCCGGCTGCTTGAGCTTGATCGCCTCGGGATCATAGTGGACGGCCTCCTCATAGGGGCAGAAGGTCGGCACCAGGTAGAGGTCCTTCTCCTCAAAGAGCGCCGCAGTCTCTTTGTCCATCAGGGAGCCATGCTCCATGCCGTCAATACCGAAGCGGATCAGCTTCTGCATCAGCTCCGGCGTATAGACGTGGGCGGTTACCGTCTTGCCCAGCTGGTGGGCTGTAGTGATGATCGCCTCCAGCTCCTCGTCGTTCAGCTGCTGCTGGATGGGCGTGTCATTGGGGGTGAAGAAGCCGCCGGTGGCCATGATCTTCAGGAAGTCCGAACCGTACTTGACCTGCTCGCGGACAGCATTGGCAAAAAAGTCCTTGCCTGCGCCGAGGGTCGTGCGGTGGGACTGCATGACCGCGGAGAGCTCCGGGTTGCGGGAGAAGCCCTGCGACAGGTCGCCGTGGCTGCCTGCCGTGCAGAGGAACAGCGGGGCCGCAATGATGCGCGCGCCTTCCATCCAGCCCTCGTTGATGGCCCGCTTTACATCCAGCACGCCGTAGCCCTTACTCGTGATGCCGCCGGTATGGCGGACGGTGGTAAAACCTCTGGCCAGGGCCTTCTTCGCCGTGCGGGCAATGCAGAGGGTCTTGTATTCCTCTGAGGTGGTGTAGACCTCCTCGCGCACCGTGTGCCAGTCATAATAATCCATGTGCATGTGGGCGTCGATCAGGCCCGGGGTCACCTGGTACCTGGAGAGATCAATGACTTTGGTTCCCTCCGGGCACGGTACATCGCTGCCCACTGCCGCAATGCGCCCGTCCTCGATCAGGATGCGCTGGTTTTCCTTCAGTTCCGGGCTGACGCCGTCATACAGGCGGCCGCAGAGTATCAGAGTCGTCATGGTTCGTTTCCTTTCACTTACTGTTCCGCCAGTGCGACGGGATCAAAGGGCTGCCCTGTCAGCTCTGCGATATGGCGGATAAACATGGGCGTGGAGTTCGGCTGGCCATAGGCAAAGCGGAAGAAATCCTCCCGCTGCTCCGGGGCCAGACGGTCATAGGCATAGGTGACGATCCAGCGGCCGTAGAAGTAGGCCGGGTAATACAGGCCGTTGACCGGGTGGGAGAAGTAACGGTATACCCGCTCTGCCACCACGGGTTCGACCCAGCCGTCTGCGGTCAGGCCGGCAATGATGTCTTCCTTCGTCCGATGCTCAACATGGTGCTGATAGCAGGCCGTAACCTCCAGAATGCGGACATACTCTAAAATCAGGCGGGCAATGCCGATTTTCTTCTGAAACGCCAAGTCCATACCCTCGACAGGCTTTGACGGGTCATCGATCCCCAGGAAGTGAGCACCGTTTTCCGGCAGGCCCTCAAAGAGCAGTTCCTCTGCCGAGCAGACACCGATCACGGTAGCCTCCAGCGGCAGCTCGCCTGCGTGGAAGCGGGATTCACGTGTGGTGTACCAGGTATGGTGGCCGGGATACAGCTCATGGGATACCGTGTCGATAAAGGTCGGCTTTTTCCAGATGCTCTGGCGGTTGAGCAGCATCGTGGTCACGTAGTTGCCCTCATACTGGCTGAAGCCGGCCCAGGTGACTCCCTGCACCAGCTCTACGCCGCCGCAGTGCTCCTCTGCCGGAAGGTCCGGCAGGATGCGGTGCGTTTCCCGCTGCAGGATCTCCAGATAGGTGCGGGCCGTTTCCGGCAGGCGCTCTGCTTCCAGGTTGTTGTCCCTGTACCAGGCCGTGACCATCTGCGCAACGGATGCCCCGGAGTAGCCTTCGGCCTGCAGAGCCGCTTCGATCTGTGCCAGGACACGTTTCCGCCTTGCATCGGAGATCTTGCCGATCCGCACACCCGTAATGTCTTCCATCGCTTCCACAAAGGGAATCGTTTCGCCCGCCAGGGTGCGGAGCAGCGTACGGACACCCCGGAGCATATGCCGGAGATACTCCCCCGGCTCCCCTTCCACCGCGTCAAAGCGGGGCTGCAGGGTCTCTGCCGCGGCCTGCATCTCCTCAAGAGTCTTCATTCCGGGCTTCTGTCCGGTTACATTAAAATATTCCAGGAAGGATCCCGTCTGCTCGTGGGCAAGTGCCAGCGCGCTGACGTACAGATCGATAAACAGTTTTGCCGAAGCTTCATCAGACCAGATAAGCATGTTTTACTCCTTAGAGACAACAAGGGCTGCACGAGGCAGCCCTGTCATCGCGTATTCTATGCGTGTGAAATTGCGTGTGAAATTACTTTGCGACCTTGACAAACTTGAAGTTGTAAATGTCGTTTGCGCGGAGCTCGAAGCCCTCTACCTTAGCAGAAGCGCCGACAACAGAGCTGCGGCAGACCAGCGGACGGTAGATTGCGTTCTCGGTGCAGATCTCTTCAACCTGCTTGTAAGCGGCCATACGGGTCTCGGTATCGGCGGTGCTGCGTGCAGTCTCCAGAGCTTCGTCCAGGCCCGGGAAAAGGTCGGGGCTCATCATGTTGCCGTAGATGCCGTACTGAGAGGAATGATACTGTGCATAGTAGGTGAAGTCTGCGTCAACGGTGCTGGTGGACCAGGTCATGAGGCAGAGGTCATGCTCGCCGAGGCCGATCTTCTCCAGGAAGGTACTGAACTCGAGAGTCTGGATCTGGCAGTCGATGCCGACTTCCTTCAGCATTGCCTGAATGATCTGGCAAATCTCAACGGAAGCCTGGTCGTCCTTGGTGTAGATGTTGGTGGTGAAGCCCTTTTCATAGCCGGCTTCGACCATGAGTTCCTTGGCGCGCTCGGGGTTGTACTCAATGGGAGCAGCATCCTTCTGATAGCCGAATGCAGCGAACGGAATGATGGTGTCGTCTCTCTCTGCGGCGCCGTAGTAAACTGCGTCAACGATGCTCTGGGAGTCGATTGCGATACGGATGGCTTCGCGGACCAGGGCGTTGTCGATACCCGGCTTCTCGAAGTTCATGCAGATGAATGCGGTGGACAGAGCGGGCTCCTTCATGAGGACCAGCTTGGAGTCGGCTTCAATGCGGGAAATATCGTTGGACTGGATGCCGTAAGCAACGTCGATCTCGCCGGTCTCCAGAGCGATGGTACGCTGGGAAGCTTCGGGGATGACCTTCATCATGACATTCTTGGTGGGAACTTCGCCGCCCCAGTAGTTCTCGTTGGCCTCGAACTTCACGTGGCTGCCCTGGCTCCACTCGACGAACTTGTAAGCGCCCGTGCCGACCGGAGCGGTATTGATGATGTCTTCATTCTCTGCCATGTAAGCAGCGGGAAGGATTGCGGAAGCGGTGTTTGCCAGGTTGTTCAGCAGGGTCGGTGCGGCCTCACTGAGAACGATCTCCACGGTGTAGTCGTCAACCGCTACAACGTCGGTAACCGCAGTGAACAGAGAAGAGTTCTTTGCGGAAGCGGCAACTCTCTTGACGGAGTAGACAACGTCAGCAGAGGTCATCTTGTCGCCGTTGTGGAAGGTAACGTCGTCGCGCAGCTTGAAGGTCCAGGTCAGCTCGTCTTTCTGGGACCACTCGGTGGCCAGGCAGGGAACAACGTTCATCTCTGCGTCAAAGGTGACCAGGGAGTCATACATACCGCAGAGGACGTCCAGAGTCGGGATTGCTGCGGTTGCTGCGGGGTCAAGGGTCTGCAGGTCTGCCTGCTGAGCAAAAACGTAGGTGTCTTTGTAAGCAGACTCTGCGGGAGCTTCTTCTGCCGGTGCAGCAGCTTCGGTGGAAGCAGCTTCTGCGGCAGGTGCCGGGGTGGCTGTGGGTGCCGGAGCGGAAGAGCTGCCGCAGGCAGCCAGAGCCAGCACCATGGTGAGGGCGAGAACCAGGGACATGGCTCTCATCAGGTTCAGTTTTTTCATGGGTTTCCTCCTTACAGATTTATTTCACGGCACGAATGGCCGGGAAACGACAGGGGTCGGGCAGCCGTCAGACGGTTTACTTGTTCTGCTCCAGCTCGCGGCAGCGGCAGCAGGCCACAAAGTGGCCGGGAGTCTCTTCCACCAGCGGAATAGACTGCGCGCACTTTTCGGTTGCATAGATGCAGCGCTTGGCAAAGCGGCAGCCGGGCTCCGGATTGATCGGAGAGGTCAGCTCGCCCTGCAGGATGATGCGGTTCATCTTCACATCGGGGTCGGGTACGGGAATCGCGGAGAGAAGAGCCTGGGTGTAGGGGTGCATCGGGTGCAGGAAGATCTCCTTGGCGGGGGCCTTCTCCACCATCTGTCCCAGATACATGACCGCAATGTCGTTGGCAAAATGCTTCACGACGGAAAGGTCATGGGTAATAAACATATAGGTCAGGCCGAACTCGTCCTGCAGGTCCTGCATCAGGTTCAGCACCTGTGCCTGGATGGACACGTCCAGTGCGGAGACCGGCTCATCGCACACGATGAACTTCGGGTTCAGAGCCAGGGCACGGGCGATGCCGATACGCTGGCGGCGGCCGCCGTCCAGCTCATGAGGATAGGAGTTGATCAGGCGCTGGGAAAGGCCGACCAGGTCCATGATCTCCCGCACGCGGGCATTCATCTCTTCCTTCTGGCTCTTTTTGTAGATGCCCTGGACCAGCATCGTTTCAACGATGGCTTCCTTTACGGTCAGGCGGGGGTTCAGGGAAGAATACGGATCCTGGAAAATGATCTGCATGTCGGAGCGCAGGGCCTTCATGCGGGCCTTGTTGTATTTCAGGATGTCTTCTCCTTCAAAGAAGACCTTGCCTGCTGTGGGCTCGTGCAGCCGCAGGATCGCGCGGCCCATCGTGGACTTGCCGCAGCCGGATTCACCGACAACGCCCAGCGTCTCGCCACGGTTGATCGTAAAGCTCACATCATCTACCGCGTGCAGCTTGCCCTTGGGGGTATCAAAATACTTCTTCAGGCCTTCAACACGGAGAAGTTCCTGTTTTTCTGTTTTCTTCTGCTCCATAGCTCAGACCTCTTTTCCAACGCGGAAGCATTTGCAGGTGTGGGTGCCGCCCAGTTCTACCACGGGCGGGATCTCCTCGCGGCAGCGGTCGGTCGCGTATTTGCAGCGGGGGCTGAACTTGCAGCCCTTCGGCAGGTTCATCGGGTCGGGCATCAGGCCTTCGATGGGGCTCAGGCGCCGTACCTCAACGTTCAGGTTCGGGATGGAGCCGAACAGGCCCTCGGTATAGGGGTGGGCTGTCTGTTTGAACACCTCGTGCAGGTCGCCGTATTCCACGACCTCACCGGCGTACATAATGGCCACGTAGTCGCAGATCTGGGCAACCACACCCAGGTCATGGGTGATCAGCAGCATGGAGGTGCCCAGCTGGCCCTTCAGGCCGGTCATCATGTCCAGCACCTGTGCCTGGATCGTAACGTCCAGAGCGGTGGTCGGTTCATCGGCGATCAGCAGCTGCGGGTTGCAGGCCAGCGCAATAGCGATGACCACACGCTGCTTCATGCCGCCGGAGAACTGATGGGGATACTCCCCTGCGCGGTCTGCCGGGATGCCGACCATTTCCAGCATCTCTGCGGCCTTTTTTGCCGCGCCGGCCTTGCTGATATTCTCGTGGTTCTGAATGACCTCGGCGATCTGCTCGCCCACGGTCATAACCGGGTTCAGGCTGGTCATCGGGTCCTGGAAGATCATTGAGATCTCACTGCCGCGAACCTTGCGCATTTCCGCTTCGGTCTTTTTCAGCAGGTCTTCCCCTTCATAGAGGACCTCGCCGGAAACAATGCGTCCGGGAGGGTTGGGAACGATCCGCATGATGCCCTTGGCTACGGTCGTCTTTCCGGCACCGGTCTCGCCCACCAGGCCCAGGGTCGAGCCCTTCCGGATGGCAAGGTTTACACCATTGACTGCATATACCACACCGTCACTGGTCTCGTAGCGGATCACCAGGTCATTGATCTTCAGTAATTCTTCGTTCTTCATCCGCATAGCCTCCTGTCAGTTCTTGAGCTTCGGGTCGAGTGCGTCACGCAGTGCATCGCCCACCAGGTTCAGGGAGAGGATGGTCAGCATGATGGACAGGCCCGGGAAGCAGGTGATGTGCCAGGCGTCGCGCATATACTGGCGGGCATTGGAGAGCATGCCGCCCCATTCGGGGACCGGCGGCTGAATGCCGAGGCCAAGGAAGGACAGGCCGGCGATGGAAAGGATGCAGCCGGCAATACCCAGGGTAGCCTGAACAATGATGGGAGCCATAGCGTTCGGGATAATGTGGCGGATAATGATGCGGGCATCGGATGTGCCGACCGCACGGGCTGCTTCGATATAGTCCATGCTCTTCTGCTCGAGAATGGCCGCACGCACAATACGCGCATACTGCGGAACATAGGAAATGGCGATGGCCAGCATAACGTTAAACATACTGGTGCCCAAAGCCGCAACGATTGCGATCGACAGCAGAATGGACGGAATAGCCAGCAGCACGTCCATCAGACGCATCAGGATATTGTCTACCTGCTTGCCGTAGAAGCCGGCCAGCGCACCGACCGCACCGCCGCCCAGAGCGGCCATGATCGTGGCACCGATGCCGAGAAGCAGGGAGTAACGGGTACCCCAGATGATGCGCAGGAACACATCGCGGCCAAATTCATCCTGTCCGAAAATGTGCTGCATGCTGGGGCCGTGCAGCTTTTCGGTCAGATGCTGCTTGATGACATAGTTGTTATAAAAGCTTTCGCGGGTCACCAGGTCCAGCACCGTGGTCGACAGGGAGATCAGCACGAGGAACAGCAGGAAAAACATGCCTGCCAGTGCAAGACGGTTCTTTTTCAGGCGCAGCCATACGTCCTTCCACAGGCCGCGTTCACTGGGGGCGCCAAGCTCGGCAACCGGTTCGTTTATCTTCTTTTTCATTGTTACCGCTCCCCCTCTCACTTGGACTTATACTGGGACTTGATACGCGGGTCGACAAAAGCGTACAGGATATCGATGATCAGGTTCACGCAGGAGAACATCACCGCCAGGAAGATTACGCAGCCAAGAACGGTGGGGGTATCCTTCTGCTTGATCGCTTCAACCGTAAAGCGGCCGATTCCGGGCCAGGCAAACACAGTCTCGGTGATAATGGAGCCACCCAGCAGGTTGCCGAAGGAAATGCCAACGACAGTGATAATGGGAATCAGTGCATTGCTGAGCATGTGGCGGAACGTGACCTTGGACTCCTTGGTGCCCTTGGCACGGGCCGTGTCGATATAGTCCTTGCGCATGACCTCGAGCATGGAGGAACGGGTCATACGGGTGATGGTGGCCATCGAGTTAACACTCAGCACGATGGACGGCAGCACCAGGCTGCGGCACATCGCCCGGAAACTGGATGTATCAAAGCCCGAGGAAGGCAGGATGCGCAGGTTCACCGCAAAAACGATGACCAGCAGCAGGCCCAGCCAGAAGACCGGCATGGAGATACCTGTGAGGGCAAACACCATCGAGGCACGGTCCAGCAGCGTGTTCTGATGCCGCGCCGATATGATGCCCAGCGGGATACCGACAAAAATCGCAATACAGATGGCAGCAAAGGCCAGAATGACCGTGTTGGGGAAACGGTTCATGATCTGCTCGGCAACATCCAGATTATTGCTGTAGGAACGGCCCATGTCCCCCTTCAGCACGCCCAGCATATAATTGCCGTAGCGGACCAGCAGCGGGTCGTTCAGGCCAAGCTCCTCACGCAGCTGTGCACGGCTTTCCTGCGTTGCCTGGGTACCCAGAAGGATGTCTACCGGGTCGCCGGGGGTCAGCGCCAGAATAAAGTACACAATAAAGGTGACACCGATCAAAACCGGAATCAGCAATAGGATGCGTTTGAGGATGTATTTTAACATAGTCTACCTCCGTTTTCCTGCCGTTGCATGTTGTGCATTTTCAAGGACACGTGTTTGTCACAGGCGGTCACTCAAATATTTTAATAATTTTATACTTTAATCAATTT
>JAZRWD010000060.1:0-17004 GCA_045599525.1 Candidatus Limivicinus sp.
CAAGCCGGATAAAGAAAAATCCACAGAGAAAATTGACGGCGCGGTTGCCACGATTATGGCTCTCGACCGAGCTATTCGCTGCGGAAACGATACAAGCGAGTCAGTCTACGATTCCCGTGGGCTAATCTTCATTTAAGTATAATTCTTTGTCTATCGGGAACACTATCCCTTAAATTACGGTATGAAATAAGGAGATGTTTGTCCATCATGTTGACTTTTCCCTTATTATATGCTATGATATAAGGGAAAGCGAGGCGTTTAAAGGCATGAGAGAGTTTAACTACTCCGCAATCAAGGAACAAAAATGGGATTCAGATATCCTCGGCCTGATCGCTGCGATCTATAAAGAGGCCGGGAAACAGAGGCTGTACCTGAAACAGCAGCCGGAAGCATTGGAAAAGCTGGTGGAAATCGCAAAGATACAAAGCACCGAAGCATCCAATGCGATTGAAGGTATCGTTACGACAAGCACCCGCATCAAGCAGCTTGTTGAAGAAAAAACTACACCAAAAAACCGTGATGAACAGGAAATCGCCGGATACCGGGACGCATTGAACATCATTCACGAGAGCTTCGATGCGATTCCAATCACCCGCAACTATATTCTGCAACTGCACAAGATTATGTACAGCCACATGAATAATCCGATGGCCGGGCAGACGAAAAATGCGCGGAACTATATCAGCGCAAGCTATCCGGACGGACATACGGAAATCCTGTTTACACCGCTGGCACCCTACGAAACACCGGAGGCACTGGACAGGATCTGTGAGGAATACAACAGGGTCATCGGTAACTATGAAATTGAGCCGCTGATTGCAATACCGGTCTTTATTCATGACTTCCTATGCATCCATCCGTTCAATGACGGTAATGGCCGAATGAGCCGTCTGCTTACGACCCTGCTTCTGTATCGCAACGGGTTCTTTGTTGGAAAGTACATCTCTCTGGAAGCAAAGATCGCAAAAAACAAGGACCTTTACTATGATGCCCTCGGAGCCTCCCAGCACGGCTGGCACGAAGGCAATGAGGACGCTGTGCCCTTCATCAAATATATTCTCGGTACCATTCTGGCTGCCTATAAGGACTTTGAGGATCGCTTCTCCATTGTGGAAGAAAAACTCCCGGCCATAGAAATGGTACGCAAGGCGACGCTTCAGAAAATCGGTCGCTTTACAAAGCAGGATATCCGTGAGCTGTGCCCATCTCTGAGTGTCAGCTCCATTGAGGGAGCTCTTCGCAAAATGGTAGCTGAGGGTGAAATCAATCGGGAAGGCTCCGGAAAAGCCACCTGCTATTATCGCATCAAGTAATCTCTTACAAATAAACGCTTTCCCTTAAAATTGCGTTGCAATTAAGGGAAACATCAAATATTAAGGTTAAGCATCTGTCGTTTTACGATAGGTGCTTTTCTTATGCCCAAAACACAAAGGAGGCCATCAATATGGGATTTTTATCAGGGCTATTCCGGACACGGGATGCTCCTCAAAACAGAACAGCCGGTAGTAATTACGCCTTTTACCTCGGCGGCTCCACTTCCGGAAAAATGGTAAATGAGCGCAGCGCTATGCAGATGACTGCCGTTTACGCCTGCGTCCGTATTCTTGCCGAAGCTATCGCGGGCCTGCCGCTTCACCTTTACAAATATACGGATGATGGCGGCAAGGAAAAAGCGCTGGATCATCCGCTCTATCTTCTGCTGCATGATGAGCCGAATCCGGAGATGAGCTCATTCGTCTTCCGGGAAACGCTTATGACGCACCTACTCCTGTGGGGAAATGCCTATGCACAGATTATTCGAAACGGCAAGGGCGATATCATTGCTCTGTACCCGCTGATGCCTAATCGCATGACTGTGGACCGAAACGAAGCTGGGCAACTTTACTATCAGTACACCCGCTCAACAGATGATGCGCCGACCATGAAAGGCTCAACAGTTGTTCTGATGCCTTCTGACGTGCTGCACATTCCGGGCCTCGGCTTTGACGGACTTGTGGGATACAGCCCGATTGCAATGGCGAAAAACGCTATTGGCCTTGCGATTGCAACCGAGGAATATGGCGCTAAGTTTTTCGCAAACGGCGCGGCTCCCTCCGGTGTCTTGGAGCATCCGGGAACGGTCAAGGACCCGCAGCGTCTGCGTGATGCGTGGATGAGCCAGTTCGGAGGCAGCTCCAATTCCGGCAAGGTGGCCGTTCTCGAAGAAGGTCTTAAATATACACCAATCAGCATATCTCCGGAACAGGCGCAGTTCTTGGAAACGCGCAAGTTCCAGATCGATGAAATCGCTCGAATTTTCAGGGTACCTCCGCACATGGTCGGAGACCTTGAGAAGTCGAGCTTTTCTAATATTGAGCAGCAGTCACTGGAATTTGTGAAATATACCCTCGATCCGTGGGTCATGCGCTGGGAGCAATCCATCCAGCGCTCTCTTTTTGCTCCGGATGAAAAGCGGCAGTATTTCGTGAAATTCAATGTGGAAGGTCTGCTCCGTGGAGATTACCAGTCCCGTATGCAGGGCTATGCAACAGCAAGGCAAAACGGCTGGATGTCAGCAAACGATATCCGCGAGCTGGAAAACCTCGACCGCATCCCGGTTGAAAACGGCGGTGATCTCTACCTTATCAACGGCAATATGCTTCCGCTCCAGAGCGCGGGCGCTTTTGCAAATATCAATACAAACGACGGAAAGGAGGACGATTCCGATGAAAGCACAGGTGAAGAAGTTTTGGAATTGGAAGAATCAGGCGGACGCAGGTCCGGACGAAGAACGAGTTCTTGAGCTGTGCGGCACGATTGCCGAGGAAAGCTGGTTTGACGATGACATCACACCGGCGATGTTCAGGGATGAGCTTTTCAGCGGCTCCGGTCCGGTGACGATCTGGATCAACTCTCCGGGTGGCGATTGCATTGCAGCCAGTCAGATTTATAGCTTCCTGATGGACTATAAGGGCGACGTGACTGTCAAGATCGACGGTGTTGCAGCTTCGGCCGCTTCCGTCATCGCTATGGCCGGAACGAAGGTCCTGATGGCACCGACTGCGCTGATGATGATTCACAATCCCGCAACGCTGGCCGCTGGCGATCATGCAGAAATGCAGAAAGCCATCGACATGCTGGACGAAGTCAAGGAAAGCATTATCAACGCTTACGAAATCAAAACCGGCCAGTCCCGCGCAAAGCTCTCCCATCTTATGGACGCAGAAACGTGGATGAACGCAAATAAGGCCATCGAGCTTGGCTTTGCAGACGGCATTCTGGAGGACGAGAAGAAATCCGGTATCACTGTTCCTACATACGCCTTTTCCAGCAAAACCGTAGCCGCAAATCTTATGAACAAGATTGCGGAACAGAAGCCACAGGCAGAAATTCCTGCCGAGAAACCTACAGGACGCTCTGTTGATGAGCTCAAAGCGCGTCTTGCTACCATCAAAAACTTTATGTAATTGGAGGATTACGATTATGACTATTACTGAACTGCGCAATAAGCGTGCAAACCTCTGGAAGAGCATGGAAGCCTTCCTTGATTCCCGCCGTGACGGGAACGGTGTCCTTTCTGTCGAAGACGATGCCACCTACGGCCGTATGGAAAAGGACCTGAACGATCTCACCAATGAAATCCATCGCATGGAGCGCAAGGATGCTATCGAGGCTGAACTGAACAAGCCCGTCAACGCTCCTCTCACTGAAAAGCCTATGCCTGCCACTACGGACACCAAGGTCGGTCGCGCTTCCGACGACTACAAGGACGACTTCGGCAGAGTCCTTCGTGGCAAGCGTGCCATCCACAATGTTCTCTCTGAAGGCACTGATTCCGAAGGCGGCTATCTGTGTCCTACCGAATTCGAGAAGCAGATTGTTGACGCCCTGAAGGAAGAAAACGTGATGAGAAAGCTCTGCAAGATCATCACCACTGACAACGAGCGCAAAATTCCTGTTGCAGCTTCTCACTCCACTGCCGAGTGGACTGCGGAAAATGCGGATTACACCGAAAGCGATCCATCCTTCACCCAGAAGACCATCGATGCTTACAAGCTCACCGATCTCGTTAAGGTTTCTATCGAGCTTCTGCAGGACAGCATGTTCGACCTTGAGGATTACATCGGCCGCGAGTTTGCCTATGCCTTCGGTGCTGCTGAGGAAGAAGCATTCTGCGTCGGTACCGGCTCCGGTCAGCCTACCGGTCTGTTCACTGCCAACGGCGGCGAGGTCGGTGTTACTGCTGCAAGCTCTACTGCCGTAACTGCCGATGAAATCATCAGCCTCATCTACTCTCTGAAGTCTCCTTACCGCAAGAAGGCAAAATTCCTTATGAACGATGAGACTGTCGCTGCCATTCGCAAACTGAAGGACGGTAACGGTGTGTACCTGTGGCAGCCCGCTCTGCAGCAGGGCCAGCCTGACAAGCTCCTCGGTTACGACCTCTACACTTCTCCCTTCGTTCCTAAGATGGCCGCAAGTGCCTACGCCATTGCCTTCGGTGACTTCCAGAACTACTGGATTGCTGATCGCACTGGCAGAACTGTCCAGCGTCTGAATGAGCTTTACTCCACCAAGGGTCAGATCGGCTATGTCGGCACCGAGCGTGTGGACGGCAAGATCATTCTTCCGGAGGGCATTCAGCTCCTGAAGATGAAGGCGTAAGCCGGGAGGTGCACTATGAGCGAATATAATGCGAAGAACTATACCGAACAGGGCGGCGAGAAAACCGTAATCGGCGGCACTCTCGAAGTCCTGCCCGGCGCTACTATCGTTGCCGATGAAGGCGCGACCGTGGAGGGCTTCGGCGGTGGCAGCGAGTACATTCTCCCCATCGCCACACAGGATACCCTCGGCGGCGTAAAAGCCGGAAACAGCGGTCCTGTCCGTATCGACAGCGACGGTGTTGTTTATCTGACTACCGCAGAGTGTCAGAATGACAGTGAAGCCACAGATGTCGAAGGACTCGTCAGTGACTTCAACGCACTTCTGGCAAAACTCAAGACCTGCGGTTTGATGGATACTGAGTAAGGAAAGGAGGCGGCAGTCATGACACCTGCAGATCTTCTTCCAAAGGTCAAACAGAATTTGATCGTAGAACATACGACAGACGATTCTCTTATCACAAGCTATATTACTGCCGCCGTTTCCTATGCCGAGAGCTACCAGCATCTGGAGTCCGGATACTACGAAACCAACTCAATGTCGGCCCATACCGAACAAGGCGTAATAATGCTTGCCAGTCATTTCTATGAATCTCGTGATGGTGGTACCGGAGGTTTCTTCTCCGGCACTACCGGCACAGTTGAACGTATCTGGAATGCCGTAAATACGCTTTTACGGCTTGACCGGGAATGGAAGGTGTAAGCATGGCACTTGGAGAAATGACGAAATTCGCGCAGATTATCGCCATTACAGCAGAAAAGGATAGCGAGGGCTTTTCTTCGGAAACGGAGACAGTCCTCGCTTCTTTCCGCTGTTATCGTGAAGGTCGGCACGGAACAGAAAAATGGGCAAATCTTGATGCTTTTTCTGAGGCAACTGACCTCTTCCGTTTCCGTAGGATTCCGGGCTTAAGCATTAATACCGAGTATTTCATCAAATGTGACGGCGATACATTCAATATCACATCTGTTGAGGATGTTCGCGGTAAAAGCATGTACACGGAGGTACTCGCAAAAAAGGTGGTGAGCTCCATTGGCTAAGATGAGCATTTCCATGCCGGAGGATTTTCTAAAAGAACTCTCCCAGCTCGGCAGCAACTTTGACAGCGTAGCTGAAAGCGTACTGGAGGCTGGCGGCGAAGTAGTCCTCGAAAAAGCAAAAGGAAACCTATCTTCTATAATCGGGTCCGGCACAAAGTATCCTTCACAGTCAACCGGAGAGCTGGTCGGTGCATTGGGTCTCTCACCGGCGAAACTCGGAAATGACGGTAATCATAACATCAAAGTCGGCTTTTCCGAGCCTCGTTCAAATGGCGAAAGCAATGCCAAGATTGCCAATATTCTCGAATACGGAAAGCACGGTCAACCGGCAAAACCTTTTATAAAACCGGCAAAGACCGCCTCGAAAGCTGCCTGCATAGAAGCCATGCGGCAGAAATTTGATGAGGAGGTAAACAGCCTATGACTCTTTTAGAGGAATTAAATACACTGCTCGCGCCACTCGATATTCCAATTGAAACCGGAGTGTTTTCGGATAAAGCGCCGGACCAGTACATTGTGATTGTTCCGCTTTCCGATACCTTTGATATTCATGCCGATAATACTCCGGGCGTGGATATCCAAGAGGCACGCTTGTCCCTGTTTTCAAAATCAAACTACACCGCAATGAAAAAAGCCGTCGTGCAGGCACTTCTGAACGGTGAAATAACAATAACTGCACGTAACTATATCGGCTATGAAACCGATACGGGCTACCACCATTACAACGTGGATGCTGCCCAATTCTATGAACTGGAGGATTAAGCTATGGCTACTATCGGGCTTGATAAGCTCTTTTATTCAAAAATCACCGAGGATTCTTCTGGTGATGAAACCTATGGCACTCCGAAGACGCTTGCAAAAGCAATGCAGGCAGACCTTACGGTCGAGCTTGCGGAGGCCACTCTCTATGCAGATGACGCCCTTTCTGAAGTTGTAAAGGAATTCAAATCTGCCAAACTCACGCTCGGTGTTGACGATCTCAGCAAAGACGTTCTGGAAGACCTTACCGGCGCCAAGGTTGATGACAACGGAGTTATCGTATCCGCAAGCGAGGACGGCGGCGAGCCTGTCGCTATCGGTTTCCGAGCAAAGAAATCCAACGGTAAATACCGTTACTTCTGGCTTTACAGAGTCAAGTTTGCTATCCCGTCCACCAACCTGCAGACGAAGGGAGATAACATCACCTTCTCCACGCCGAGTATCGAAGGAACCGTACAGCGCAGAAACAAGGTTGACGGTCAGGGTACCCATCCTTGGAAGGCTGAGGTCACCGAAGGAGAATCCGGTGTTCCGTCTTCTGTTATCACCAACTGGTACCAGAGTGTGTATGAGCCTTCTTATATCGGCGCCGTCCTTACAGCACTTACCATCGGCAATCTTGAACTGGTGCCTGCATTCACTCCGCAGACGATTCAGTATGCCGTTACAACCACAAATGCCACCAATACGGTCACTGCTACGCCTGTCGATGGCGGTTCCGTTCTTCTGAAGCACAACGGGACCACCATTCAGAATAACAGTAGCGTAACTTGGGAAGAAGGCGTAAACACTATCGAAGCTGTCGTTACCAAGGGTACGTCCACAAAGACCTATACGGTTACTGTGACGAAGGAATAAGGAGGTCACTATGGATACAGACAGAAGTGCAACTATTCAGCTCGGCGGGCAGGACTATGAATTGGTCCTTACCACCCGCGCCACAAAGGAAATCGCCAAGCGCTATGGCGGCCTTTCCAATCTCGGCGAAAAACTGATGAAAGCAGAAAACTTTGAGATGGCTCTCGATGAGGTAATCTGGCTGATCACACTCCTTGTTAAGCAGTCCATTCTCATCTATAACTTTCGGAATCCGGAGAGCAAAAAGGAACTCCTGACAGAAGATGCCGTGGAGCTTCTTACTACACCCTTCGATCTTGCCGGGTACAAAGATGCCATCATGGAGGCTATGGTGAAAGGCACCAAGCGCAATATTGTGAGCGAGGAAAGCAGCTCAAAAAACTGAACGGCCTTGTAAATGACGAAGAGTTATTTACGAGGCTTCTTTATTACGGCATCGGTCAGCTTCACCTTTCAATGGATGAAACATGGCTGATGCCGTTTGGCCTTCTTCTGGACCTGTGGGAATGCCATAAGCAATTTACAGGTATATCGAAGGTCAAAACCGTACACAGCATTGATGATCTGATCCCGTTTGGACTATAAGGAGGTGAAGCAACATGGCGGACATCGGCGTAAAGATCGGTCTTGAAGGTGAAAAATCGTTCAAGAGTGCTCTGAGCGAAATCAACCAGTCATTCAAAGTGCTGGGCTCTGAAATGAAGCTCGTTGCTTCACAATTCGATAAGAACGACAATTCCATGCAGGCCCTGTCCGCCCGGAATGCTGTTCTTACAAAAGAAATAGATGCGCAAAAGCAGAAAATCGAAGTTCTCCGGCAGGCTTTGGAAAATGCTGCTGAGTCCTTCGGCGAAACTGATCGGCGAACACAGAACTGGCAGATCCAGCTGAACAATGCCGAGGCTGCACTTAATGGCATGGAGCGTGAGCTTGAGGCCAATAATGCAGCAATGGCCGAAGCTGGTGAAAATACGGATGAGGCTGCCGAGGGCATGGGAAAACTTGCTGACGCAGCTGACGATGTAGACGAAAATCTTGATGAGGTAGCCGACAGCGCAGACGATGCTGCGGAGGAACTGGACGACGCCGGTGATGCAGCAGATGACAGCAAAGGCAAATTCGAAGGACTCGGCAAAGTTCTGAAAACAGTCGGTGCTGCTCTTGGCGCTATGGTCGTTGCCGCTGCTGGCGCCGCTGTAAAGCTCGGAAAAGAAGTCGTCGAAGCCTATGCCGATTATGAACAGCTTGTCGGTGGTATTGACACATTATTCGGCGAGTCCTCGCTGAAGATGCAAGAGTATGCCGCAAACGCATATAAAACGGCGGGCCTTTCTGCAAACGATTACATGGAAACGGTCACATCGTTTTCCGCTTCCTTGATAGCTTCCCTTGACGGAGATACCGAAAAGGCCGTGAGATACGCAGACATGGCTATTACGGATATGTCCGACAACGCCAATAAAATGGGCTCGGATATGTCCGCTATCCAAACGGCGTATCAGGGATTTGCCAAGCAGAACTATACGATGCTGGATAATCTCAAACTCGGTTATGGCGGCACTAAATCCGAAATGGAGCGACTCCTGCAGGATGCCGAAAAGCTATCTGGTGTCAAATATAACATCGAGTCTTATTCTGATATTGTAGATGCCATACACGTTATTCAGACCGAAATGGGCATCACCGGCACCACTGCAAAGGAAGCCTCAACTACCATTGAAGGCTCTGTCAATTCCATGCATGCAGCTTGGCAGAATTTTCTTGTTGGCCTCGGAAACGAAAATGCCAATATGGAACAGCTGTCTCAGAATCTAATGGATTCGGTCAGTGATGTCATAAAAAACATCACACCGATCATTGAGAATATCGTTGAGGCGCTGCCGGTCGCATTTGAGGCTCTGGGGGAAGCCATCATGGATATGCTTCCATCCCTACTCTCGACCTGCGCCAGTCTCTTTGAATCGGTCCTGACCATGCTAATCGAGCTGCTTCCGGAACTGGTGCCATTTGTCCTTGATGCGATTATGACTATCATTGACACGCTCATAGACAATCTACCGCTTCTTGTGGAAACAGCTGTACAGATTATCATCGCTCTCTGCGAAGGCATTGGCGAAGCACTCCCGGAGCTCATCCCGGCAATCGTTGAGGCAATCATAACGATAATCACTACTCTGATGGAGCACCTGCCGGAAATAATCGAAGCAGGCGTCCAGATTATCGCCGGTCTTGTAGTCGGCCTGATTCAGGCAATTCCGCAGATCATCGCAGCGATTCCGACCATCATTGCATCTCTTGTGAACGGATTTTCCGCAAACAGCGGTTCCTACCAAGGCATCGGCTCTAACATCGTATCCGGTGTGTGGCAAGGTATCAAAAATGCTGCCTCATGGTTTACCAGTCAAGTTACAGGTTTCTTTTCCGGAATCGTATCCAGTGTAAAAAATTTCCTCGGCATCGCTTCTCCTTCAAAGGTATTTGCTGGTATCGGTGGATTTATGGCTGAGGGCCTCGGTGAGGGCTTTACAGATGAAATGTCTGCCGCAGAAAAAGATATTGAAGATGCAATTCCGACTGATTTTGATGTCGCTGGAAATGCTCACATAAGCGGCGTACTTGATACAGCAAAAGGCATCGTCACCTCTATCATGGAGCATACCGGTACCATTCGCGTGGAAGGAATCAATGACAGCGGCGACCTTACCGCTGTGGTAGATATCCTCGTAGATAAGCTGAGACAGGAGGTGCGGTTATGATTTCACTATTGCGAGATGTCGATAGAAATATTGATATCAGCTCTTATGTGACATGGGTACAGAACTCCACTCCGACTATGATTACAAACACTGCACTTGACGGAACAACCTACATTCAGCTTGTAGGTGATCCCATTGTAGAATACAAAATAACAGCCTACCTCTCCCGGAGTCAGCGTAATGAACTCGATGCTTCTGCTGCCAATGGGAGCCTAATGTCCTGCGTAACCTCACGTGGCACAGCAAGAGGCCGTATCAATGGAAAAATATCCTATGGAGACAGACTGGCCGGTGACTATTTTAAGGCAGACTTCACACTGGCAAAGGAGGAATAACCATGCCAAGAGAAGTATCAAATACGATTGCCGCCAAGTTCAAATCCCGTGTACAGGCGCCCTCAAACAATTCTGACCCGAAAGTTGACCTGTGGCTTGGGCGCCCTGTCACGCCAATGACAACTAATGATTTCTTTGAGCGGCAGGTCATATATCAAGGGAGCAATCTCACGAAGACAGATATCGCGGTTAGACATATGAGCCGAGGACGGCAGTCTGACCGCCTTTTTCTTGCGTATATTGACGGAGGTGCAGCACGAATCAAGTCTGCAATCTGGAAAGTCAAAATGGATACGCATGTTTGGATCGATGAGCCATTTCTCGAAACTGCCGATGACGTAGCTCTTGCATTTGACGCAGACCTTGAGCGGTTGGACTCCGGAAATGAGGAATTTATAACCGAATCGTCTCCTTGGGTGTTCTGGTGCGCATCCGGTGTCCTTTACGGCAGAAAACTTGACGACCCAATCGGTACTGTAACTCTTGCCACATCCAATGTGTCAGCAGTAAGTGCTGTCCGGGCGAGTTGGAGTGATCTTATTGAGTTTGACTTCGGACTCATGGTCTTTTTTGTCATCGCCGGTGCTGTTTACTACCGACAATACATTCAGGGAGAATGGTATGACGCCGTACAGGTCCCAGATGGGATGCTTAGTCAAAGCCGCACTTATACGGATGTATCGGTAACCCGCACTTGGGATTACAGAATTGTCGTTCAGGCAATTTCACAGGACGGTACAATTTACGAGGCATATACGCAGTATGGCGGCATGGGCACCCGTAATCAGGATCATATTGAGGTTAAGAAATTCCAAGCAGAAGGCACCAATATCGGTGTCCGTTATCTTTCCGCAAAGAATGGCGATACGGATATCGTCAACATCAGTACCATTCAGGGCGACGCTGTCATCCACTCCACCCTCGTGCCCAATATCATCGAAGCATATAACGTCCCGAATCTTGAAGAGGACTGGGGCAAAATTGCTGTCTTCATTTTGGATGTCAACCTTGATGCAGCGCAGGTTATGGCTAACTATAGTTGCTTCAGCATAGCCGATTCAGTCGGAAATGTATTTGTGGCAACATCGGCCGTACTCTCAGATGACCGCAGGACCGTGACATTGACCTTCGGCGATTTCAATGCTGCAAGAGGTATCTGCAAAGCAAAATTCACAGCAAACGGAATGACAACATGTGCGGAGACCGTTATGGAGGACTGTGAGCTTTCCTTTACACCTGAAAATCTCGTGCCGCCTCCCATCGACCCGCCAGCTCCTGTTATCGTCTGGAATTCTACCGCTGACGGCTCTGAGATTCGCATCGAATTTTCCGAGCAGGTCACATCCTTCCTCTCCAATGCCAATGCTGCATTTACGGTTGAGATGGATGAATACAACTACATTCCGGAGGGCGTGCTTGAGCCGAAAGTCCGCACTGTGGAAAGCGTAAGCTACCTCTCCGGTGTCAGTCAGGACCTCAATCTCGATGATGGCACATATAACGATACAGAATTCTCTGACGGTGCGCTGCACCTCGGTTTCGACAGATAAGGAGGACGGATATGGCAAATTATAGAACGATGACTGATGCAGTAAATGCCGGTCTTACAAACATGACCATCCTCCGAAATCATGTCCGGAATGATGTCAGCACTTCAAATTATGCTACGGGTATTGACTGGTTTAAGTTCAATGGGGCTGTTGTATCAAAAATATATTCAGCGGGTGACTCGTGGATCGGTTTCGGGTCCAGCACAAAGCATCTCAATATCAACAACCGTGACTCGGCAGTGTGGGATGAGCTGAAAGAAACCGGTATGGTCGGGAATCTGAGGTTTTTTAAGTTCACTTGGAAAGGCACCTCTGGTTATCAGTCCTCCTACGAATCAAGGCAGGAATATCAACAGTATTACGATGTCTTTCTTCTGAGCGATGGCCGGATTTACCTTAACTACTATCAAGTTGCTACCGCTCTTGCAACCGGTACAAACAAGCTCGCCTGTGGCTCGGAGAATGTGGCTATTTCCGTAACACCCGGTGTCCCTTGCGAGTATACTTTCACGCCTGATGACCCGGTTAACGGCAGAGGATGGAGCATTACACCCGGAAGACCGGAAATCTATCCTTACAAGACCTACGGTGAAGCCGAATATGAATTTGAAGAGATACACTCCGTTACAAATGTTGACTGGTCAGATATTGTCTGGGCTGAGGATGTTCCGGATGGTACAAGCCTCAAAATATATGCCCGCCTCGATGGTGACCCTTATACGGAAATGGAAAGTGGTGGCAGTCTTCCGATTGAGCGAGGAACGTCTTTAGAGGAATCCACGTTGTATATCAAAGCAGTTCTTACAACAGAGGATATTTCCATCACGCCCTCTCTTATATCCCTCCATATCCGTATCCGCGACGTACTCAACCGAAACACGCTGATCCTGCGTCTCCCACTCGGAAATCCGCACAGCATCCAGAATGCTATTGGCGAAGTAACGCTCGTTTATGATGGCTCTGGCGGTCTTATCGGTCTTGGCGGCTCCGTATCGTCCTTTGAGTTTCCGTTTATGCCGGAGGACCTTGAGGTCAAGCCACACCAACATGATGTGGAGCATATTGAGGTCACAGACATTTCCGGCACCGGACGCAACATTCACCTCGTGTATTCCGACTACAAATCCGGCGATGAAAACATCACCGTCAGTGCTGTATCGGGTAACGGTCAGAGAATTTATATAGGAGATATCTAACTATGATTAAAGGAACAAAAAAGCCGGTCCTTGAGGCCACACCGGATGTTAAGGCAAGCATCCATAACCGTTTTGATATTGAGGTCATTGACGCAGTGACCGGCGAAACGAAACAGAAAGCATATGCCGAAAACATTATCCTAAATCAGATGTGGACGGCAAATTTCTGGACCTATGCGTGGTTTAAGTATATCCATTACGGAACGGGCACAGCGGCTCCTTCTGCCTATGATACACAACTTGCAAACTTCTATGCTGCTGTTTCTGCGGGAAATCTCACATGGAATTATACAGGAGATACTGTCTGGGCAAGAAAAAGCATTCAGCTTCTGGAAACGGTCGCCGTTGATCAGACAATTGCAGAGGTCGGTATCGGAAGAACAGCCACACCTACTACGCTTTGCACGAGGGCTCTTCTCCGGGATATGAACGGAAACATCATCACAATCCATAAGACCGACCACGATATTCTCAATATCTACGCAACGGTCTACCTTCACTTTGACCTTCTCGGATACGACAACGGATACATTCATATGCTTCCCGGATACCTCTCCACAGCTGATACAGCTCCGGATATCATTAGCGCTGCCCTCGGTCTTGGAAAAGGCGGCTCGTTTAATGTGCGTTTTGGCGGCGAAGGTGTAGGTTACGGAACAACTGTGAATACCACATTCGTATGGGATGGCGCCAATAAAGTGTTAACCGGAACAGCTGCAAGACTGGCTGCGGCAAGCGGCAATACGAACTCTTTCAGTGGTATCAATACTGCAAATGGAGATCTTGTCTTTAATGTGGGAGGCTCATGGTTTGAAGGGTCCGAAATTGTTGGTGAGCCTATCGCCACTGGTGACGGAGAAACAAAGGACTTCAAGACCACATTCGGAGCAGTACGTACCGGAGCCAAAATCTACGTTGATGGCGTGGAACAGGTCAGCGGCGTGACGGTAGATAATGATCTCCCGAATAACAGTCTGTGGTTTGTAAGAAGAACTGACCAAGTCCGCCGTGGCGCGTACTCTGTCCGTGTCGACTACCGTAGGAGCATGTCCACTTTCGATGACCTTGTCGTCTATCTTCAGAATCCGTATTACCCGTCAAAAGGAATTGAAAGCATTATCGCCGCCACCACAGGTAGCTACGGTGGTCCTTTTTATATCTACGGGTCCAATGACTGTGTCAACTGGACAGATGTAAGCGGAAAGAAAACAATCGACGCTCCAACTACACTTGAAGTACCGCTTGCTCCCGCCAATCGCGGCTATAAGTATTACTGCATCAACGGTCAGAGCGGTTATGGCCTTGACGCATACTTTACCTGCGGGGGATGCAAATATGAGCATGATGCATCCGGCGATATTCATTTTGAAACGGCTCCGGAGGAAGGCTCGGTTATCACAGCCGATTACTTCTCCAAGACTATCGCAAAAGATGAATACCACGTATTCGACCTCTCGTTCACGATTACATTTGGAGAACGGTCATGAGTGCTTCACCTTGTCCCATCATGTGGGATTTCAATAAAACAGTCGTACAAAACGCTTCCGGTGTCGGAGGCGTTATTCATTATTACGATGAAACTGCTCAAACCGTTTATCTGGACGGCGGCACTCATGGCTCCGGCTTCGCAACAAACACAGCGGAGGTCGCAGAGGGTCATTGGCGTGATGCAGAATTTGGTGAGGAAATCATAATCTCTCCCGATTACCACGCAGACCTTGGCATGGATCATCCCAGCACCGGACTCGTCTACGGCTCCACCATTTCCGGCGGCTCACTATATTTCTGGCGCTACCTCTATGCAATGGAACTGTCTTCTATTACGAAATCCGGAACGCTCAGCATGGATATTGATAATCCGGTCGCACAGTCCAACGTCACACTCATGAATGTCGAAAATGAGCAGCTTGAATCGGATGCAGGACTATATCTTCCGGGCTCGAAGCTCCGACTCGGAATGTTTATCGGTAATTCCTTACGTATCCCGCTCGCCACGCTCCGCGTCGACGACATTTCCTATTCCGTTGTCTCAGATACGGTCACACTGTCTGCCCGGAACTCGCTCGGCTTTCTGTTGAAGGAGCAGACAATGGGCGAAGAAACCGTATGGACCGGAGAAACGAGCGATATTGTGGAAGACATTCTTGAATACGCCGGAGTCAAGAAATACATCGTTCAGCAGAGCACAGATTCTCCCGGTTTCACGTTTGAGCCTGACGATACCGTTATGGATGCGCTTTTGAAAATCTGTGAGTATTACAATCCGTGGACCATAGTCGAACTGCCGGATGGTACCGTTCTTGTCGGTTATCCCGGTTGGATCAACACATGGCAACCTACCGGATATTCGCAGTTTTCTGTCTCGGAAATGTGGAAACGGCAAACAAAACGTGTCGCTGACGGCGCTTATACCGCAGTCCGGGCCACAGGAAAAACTTCAGGTGGCGCAGAACTGACACCGGTTACTGTTCCCGTAAACAACTGGGCGTACTGGGCGCTTCCGGGACACAAGATTTATCACGTGCAGGCAACCGATGGCCTTTCTCAGTCGGGCCTGCAAGCCTATGCGGAGGCAGTTGCCGAAGAGCTTCAATATGTCGGTATTGACGAGAATTTCACCGTCCCAATGCGTCCGCAGCTTCTGACGGGAGATGTGTGTCAGGCTTACCGCGAAGGTGAGCCTGAAGCTATCAGTCTTGGCCTTGTCACAAGCATATCGCATCATTTCGGGAAGGCTGGTTATTATACCGAATTCTGCGTGGACTCCGGAGGCAAAGCCACTGACGGCACCAGTCGTTCAGTCATATCCGTTGCCAGAAACATTTCTGGTCATAACCGCAAACAAACGATGGCTGACCTCATCGGAATCGTTGCAAAGAGTAAAAAGTAAGGAGGAATTATTCATGAAAGAATTCTGGAGTTTCATCCAGCTTGTCTTCGCCGGAATCGGAGGCTGGCTCGGATGGTTTTTAGGAGGGTGTGACGGTTTGCTTTACGCGCTTCTTGCTTTTGTAGTCATTGACTACATTACCGGCGTGATGTGCGCCATCGCGGATCATACGCTTTCAAGCACGGTCGGCTTCAAAGGCATCTGCCGCAAAGTGCTGATTTTCGCACTGGTCGGCATTGGCCACATCCTTGATACACAGGTTATCGGCAGCGGCTCGGTTCTCCGTACCGCTGTTATCTTTTTCTATATTTCTAACGAAGGCGTGTCGCTGGTAGAGAACGCCGCCCACCTCGGTCTTCCCATCCCGGAGAAGCTCAAGGCCGTTCTGGAACAGCTTCACGACCGCTCGGAGAAAGGCGGTGATGAGTAATGGCTTACACGAACAGCCCTATGGTGGTCTACACCAAACTCTCACCGAACCATTCCGGGCAGAGGACGCACAGCATCGACCGCATCACTCCCCATTGCGTGGTCGGTCAATGTACCGCCGAGGGCTTGGGTGACTGGTTCTATCCGTCCAGCACTCAGGCATCCTCCAACTACGGCATCGACAAGAGCGGCCGTGTCGGAATGTATGTCGAGGAGAAGAACCGCTCCTGGTGCAGTTCCTCAAGCTCCAATGATCAGAGAGCCGTCACCATTGAGTGCGCCAGCGATACTACCGAGCCGTATGCGATGAACGCCGCCGTGTACGATACGCTCATCAAGCTCTGCACGGACAACTGTTAGCGAAATGGGAAGAAACAGCTCCTGTGGCTTGCAAATAAGGATAAGACTTTGAATTATTCGCCCGCAGCCGACGAAATGGTCCTGACGGTCAAGCGCTGGGTACAGAAAATCACTATCTGGCCCGACCGGTACACGGTTGAACTGAAGTCCGGTCTGAGTGTGGACATTGAAGGATAACTGAATACAG
>JAZRWD010000061.1:0-12428 GCA_045599525.1 Candidatus Limivicinus sp.
ATGCCTTCGGTGCACAGCTCAAGTACGGCATTTACATGGACTACGGCATGCATAAGGATGTTCTGCAGGACCTGCTCCTCTTCCGCTCCTCGTTCGGCGACGGAAAGACCACACTGCAGGAATACGTGTCCCGCATGAAGGGAGACCAGAAGCAGATCTATTACGCCGCCGGCGAAAAGGCAGAGCAGCTGGCCCTGCTGCCGCAGGTCGAAGCCGCCAATGCACACGGCTACGAAGTGCTCTACCTGGTCGATGATGTGGATGAATTTGCCCTGATGACGATGCAGAGCTACGCCGAAAAGACCTTCCAGAATGTCTGCGATGAGAGCCTTGACCTCTCCACCGAGGAAGAAAAAGAAGCCCTCAAGGCCGAGAACGAGAGCGCAAAGGATGTCCTGGATTATCTGAAGGAATGCCTCGGCGAGCAGGTGAAGGCTGTCCGCTTTACCAACACGCTGGGCAAGCACCCCGTAAGCCTTTCTACCGAAGGCGGCATTTCGGTCGGCATGGAAAAGACACTGGCCCAGATGCCCGGTGAAGACAAGGGCTTCCGTGCTGAGCTGGTACTGGAGATCAACATGAACCATCCCGTCTCCGGCATGCTGAAGAAGCTGTATGCCGAGGATCAGGCTAAGCTGAAGACCTATGCGGCGATCCTGTTTGCCAACGCCCGCCTCATTTCCGGCCTCACCATTGAAAACCCGGTCGAATACAGCAACATGATCTGCGACATTATGCTGTAAGCCGTCTCATCGGTTCGCACAGCAGGTAAATACGTGAAACAGCCGGCCCCGAAGTTTGTCTCGGGGCCGGCTTTCTTCTTTAATTATAATTTCTGTGGGTGGATTCGCTGCGTTCGATCTGTTTTGCCCAGGTCTTTACAGTCTGCTCACGGAGAAAGCTCTCCATTGGGGCGAGCTCCTGCCGCTCATCCCACGCTTCCAGTGCGGCATAGTAGTCTTTGCGATCCTCTTGGTGGATCGTGATTGGCGGATGCCCATTCATGACCAGAAAGTAGTTCATGGTAAGGCGACCGGTCCTGCCGTTTCCGTCGGCAAAGGGATGAATATTTTCAAATTTGACATGATAATAGACCGCGGCGCGAAGCAATTCGTCTGTGGGGATGTCATGCAGCTCGTCGAGCAGTTCGGCCATTTCCTCCGCAACATCCTCCGGCGACGCGCCGATCTCGTTTCTGCCCGTCACATAGTCATGGTGCTTATATTCGCCGGGGCGCTCTCCCAGCGGATTGCGGCGAGTGTCATAGGTATTCAGCGTAAGGCGTTTTTGAAATGCTTTCGCCAAGCTTTCATCCAGTGGTTTTCTGTCATGGAAGGCCTGCAAAAACAGCTCATTGGCATCTTTCGCATTTCGGATTTCAAACAGCGTCCGCAAATCTCCCGTATAGGAGGTCACACCGTCGTGATCGAATATCTCGCGTGTGTCATTGTAGGTGATGTGGTCATTTTCCAGATTACCGGAATGATACGCAAAGGAAATGCTGTGTCCGTTCATTGCCTCGGCCAGCTCGGCATCCGTTATTATCCGTTTGCGTTGCCACAGAGTCACGGCCTTTTCATAACGATCCATTCGCGCTACCTTCCGAAGATTATGGATGCATTATATCACAGTTTCCAGCCGTTCGGGAGATTTTTATGTAAACTTTCATCATCGCCAGCAAACATTCAAAGTATACTTAGAATGTTTGCTCGCAAATTTGAAAGTTTGGCGTTCAAAGGCGTTGCGGAGTCTTTTGCGGTCTCGAGCAGTTGGTAGCTCGTCGGTCTCCCGGCCTGCCTGTCGATTACCCGGAAAACGGTACGCTTGTGTTTCGTTTTTCCGTAGTGTATGATAAGGAAAAACCGTATGCACAGCGCCGATGATCGGTTTGTTATCGGCCGAAAACAAGAGGAAAAAGGAGAACGCCCCGATGAAAAAGCTCATTTCAACACTTCTGCTGATCGGTGTCCTGCTGAGCCTTGGTGTACCGGCAGCATTGGCGGCAAACACGATCTATTGCGCGAACTGCGGCAAGCAGGTCACGGCAGACAGCAATTTCTGCTGGTCCTGCGGCAGCAAAATCACCGTTGTACCCGACGGGCAGGAGTATGGTCTGAATACGGCAAGCGGAAGACCCGGTATTGAGGATATCCGCCGTCTTGGCCTGGAGAACAGCATGGATCTCCCGTCCCCGAGAGACTATCTGAACAGCTATCAGACAAAGTACGTCAGCAGCTGGCAGGCGCAGGTTTATTCCCGCACAACCGCAGGGAAACAGGTCTGCATCGATACACTGTCCAATGGTACGAAGGTAGTTGTGATTGCACAGACATCCAGCATGTCCTGTGTGCTGTATGAGGTTTCCGGCGGCACCATTGCCGGATGGATCACCACGCAGAACCTGTCAACAAAACAGCCCGAAGGCAGCACCCGGAATAGCCCGTCCGGCGGCGCTTCCCTTCAGGGCAGTTCCGTTTCCGCCGCCGCACAGGAAGGTAAGGATTACGTCGAGCTGTGCGGCTGGCTTGGCTACGTGCAGCTGCCCAAGGACAGCAGCTGGCTTTCCGATTATCGGCCGAAGGAGGTAAAAACCTGGAAGGCGACCGTGTATTCCTACACCCAGGCCGGCAAACAGAAGGTTATCGAGACGATCAATAACGGCACCGGCGTACTGGTCCTTGCCGAGCAGGGCGAAATGTCCTTTGTGTCATATGAAAGCGACGGAATCTGCGGCCCGGTCTGCGGGTGGATCACTACGGCGAATCTGTCTGAAGTGAAGTGATTGCGTAAAGCCCTCTCCCGGTCCTGCGTAGATTCAACGAAGCTTATTTATCCGAATACACGCCCCTGACCAAAACCTGTTGTGGTTGGTAACGGTCAGGGGCGTGTGCTGCATATAACGCATCTTCCCGCTGCAGTTTTGGGGTGGGAAGTGTAGAATCCCACAATTTTAGTGCAATAATAAGGGAATGTCCGTTTATCCGTTTGACAATTCCCTTATTTTATGCCATTATTTAAGGGAATGCAAGGAGGAGTAAGGGAATGCGTTTCTTTAATTATTCGAAAATCAATGAGCAAAAATGGGATTCAGAAATACTGGGATTAATCGCTGCAATTTACAAAGAAGCCGGAAAACAGGAACTCTTTCTGAAACAGAAACCGGAAGAACTTCAGAAACTTGTGGAGATTGCAAAAGTTCAGAGTACCGAAGCATCCAATGCAATTGAAGGTATTGTCACTACCAATACAAGAATCCGCCAACTTGTTGAAGAAAAGACGACACCTAAGAACAGAGATGAGCAGGAAATTGCCGGCTACCGTGACGTGCTGAACATCATTCACGAGAGTTTTGATGCCATCCCCATTACCCGGAACTATATCCTACAGCTCCATAAGATACTATACAGCCACATGAATAACCCAATCGCCGGGCAGACGAAGAACGTACAGAACTATATCAGTGCAACCTATCCTGACGGCCATGTACAGATTTTGTTTACACCACTATCTCCGTTTGAGACTCCGGAGGCCTTGGACAGGATCTGCACAGAATATAATCGGGTCATTGGAAATATGGAACTTGAACCGCTTATCGCCATTCCCGTTTTTATTCACGACTTTTTATGCATACACCCGTTCAATGACGGTAATGGCAGAATGAGCCGTTTGCTCACCACTCTTTTGTTATACCGATGCGGCTTCTATGTGGGAAAATATATTTCACTGGAAGCCAAAATAGCAAAGAATAAAGATCTGTATTATAATGCGCTCGCCGCCTCACAGATTGGCTGGCATGAAGGCACAGAAGATGTTGTGCCATTTATCAAATACATCCTCGGAACAATACTGGCTGCTTATCGGGACTTTGAAGATCGTGTATCTCTTGTAGAAGTCAAACTCCCGGCACTCGAGATGGTTCGCAGAGCAAGTCAGCAGAAGCTCGGAAAGATCAACAAGCAGGATATCCGTGAGCTTTGTCCGAGCCTCAGTGTCAGTTCTATCGAAGGTGCTCTGCGTAAACTGGTTGCATCCGGCGAACTGACAAAGGAAAGCAAAGGAAAAAATACCTTCTATTATCGATTATTCTAATCGGAGCATGTCGCCAGAAAACCGAATACACGCCCCTGACCGACCTGTTGTGGCGCCAGCTCTCCTTGGACCTCAAGGGGAGCCTTTTCTTTCGGCGGTCGGTAACCGGGAGGTAGCAGTATTCCCGAAAATAAAAAAAATGTTGAATTTCGGGAATAGGATGAAAGCCAAAGGATCATTGACTTAATAATGAGTCGCGAAAAATGCGTTTGCGCAGATTTTTTCAAAAATCCGAAAAAATTTTTAGCGGAGCTCCCGGACATCCTTTCTTTGACGGAGGCGCTCGAAAAGTGTGTCTCTCCGTAAACGAAATGCTGCTTCCTTCTGTATACTTTTCGTGTTCCGCACTATCCCTCTGCAGACAGCCATTGCCACAGCAATGTTTTGTGCTTTCTTTTCTCTCGACTTCGGTAACGTTCATTTACTTAACACCTCCAAGGGTTCCTCCCTTCCCGATGCCGTCGACTGCATCGGTACTATGGATTCATCTGACTTCCTGCGATAAATCTTCTTTCAACCATGCTTCGTAAAAATACTCTGCATGTCCGCAGGATCTCCCCGGGTACTCGCATGTTCTTTCTCACCATATACCTGCCATGACTACCGCATATGTTTCCGTACAGCTATTGGGCTTCGATTTGTCTGGCAACCTTACCCACATATGCAGCCTTCATGATTTCTGTTCGTCAGGCCAGTGATTTGCCTCCAGCTTCCTTCAGATTCCCTGTTACCCGGGACACCCTTGCTCTTGGCTATATCCTTCCCGCTGTCGGGCGGATTCGGGACTTTCACCCTTTAGAACATGCGCCCGCCGGGCGCACCAGAAACAAACAGAGCAGGTCGGGTGACCTGCTCTGTGCTTTTTATACGGTTTTGTGCGGAAAACTCAGTCGATATATTCCACACCCAGCGGGGCAAGCTTCTGCTCGACCCAGGGGCGGATATAGGTGCCGTCTTCCACGATGTGCTTCATGATGATCTCTTCGTTTGCGTTGATCTTCTCGGTTGCTGCGGCAACTGCCTCGGCTTCCTCGGGCCGAAGGACAATGACACCGTCTGCATCACCGACAATGATATCGCCGGGATTCACGATGACACCGCCGCAGGAGATTGGGGTGTTGATCTCGCCGGGGCCGTTTTTGTATGGGCCGTTCGGGGTCACGCCGATGGCATAGACCGGGAAGTCGGTCAGGGCGCCGATGCCGTCACTGTCGCGGATGGATCCATCCACCACGATGCCTGCAATACCGCGCTTGCGGCAGTAGCTGACCATCAGCTCGCCGAAGATGGAACGGTTCTCGTCGCCGCCGGCATCGATCACGATCACGTCGCCGGGCTGGGCCATATCCATGGCCACATGGAACATCAGGTTGTCGCCCTGGGGTACCTTGATGGTGAAGGCAGGCCCGCAGAGATGGCCCTTGTTCATCGCGTGGATGCGGGGCTTCATGGCAGACATGCGGTTGATGCTGTCGTCAATGTTGGCGACCGGGAGAGAACGGAAGCGTTCGATCAGTTCCGGTGCGGGACGCTCAAAGTTTTTCTTGATTCTGCAGCCAATACTCATGACAGTTCCTCCTCATTATGCGCGGGCCTTGGCCATGGCTTCCGCAATGCGCTCCACCGCCGTGTGCAGGTTTTCATCGGAAGTGGCGAAGGAGAAGCGGACGAAGCAGTCATCCGTGCCGTAGGCAATGCCGGGCACGCCCACAACGCGGGCTTCCTTCAGGATATAATTGCAGACCTCTTCCGAGCCCATGCCGGGGATATCAAACTTCACCCAGGCATAGAAGGCACCGTCGGGGATCTCTGCACTGACGCCCTCGATGGCATTCAGGCCGGAGATAAAGAAGTCTCTGCGCTGCTCATAGCGCTGACGCATGGCTTCGATCTCGTCCCCGCAGTCCAGGGCGACCGTTGCGGCCTTCATGATGAAGCCCGGAACACAGGTGATGGTGTGCTGGTAGAGCTTATACATGACCTTCTGCATCTCCGGGCTGGTGGCCAGATAGCCGACGCGCCAGCCAGTCATGGCTACGCTCTTGGAAAAGCCGTTGACCGTAATGACGCGGTCTGCGACAGAGGCGTAGGAGCCCATGCTGATGTTTTCGGTGCCTGTGTAGACGATGCGCTCATAGACCTCGTCCGAGAGCAGGCAGATGTCCGGGTGACGGAGCAGGAACTGCTCCAGCCCGTCTGCCTCGGCACGGGAGAGGCACTTGCCGGTGGGGTTGTTTGGATAGTTGATAATGAGAAGCTTGGTACGCTCGGTGACCTTCTGCTCCAGCAGGGCAGTGTCCAGACGGAAGCTGTCTGCGGCGTTCAGACGCACGGGGACAGGCTTGCCCTTGGAGGCCTCAATGATGGAGGGATAGGATACCCAGCCCGGCTCCAGGTACATGGCCTCGTCACCCTCGTTGAGGAGGGAACGGATGGCCAGATAGATGGCGTATTTGCCGCCCGGGGTCACGATGATGCCGTTCTCGGAATAATGGCAGCCATTTTCCCTGGCGAGCTTCTCGGCGATCTTTGCACGCAGCTCCGGCAGGCCGGGGCAGATCGTGTAATGGGTATAGCCGGAGGAGAGCCAGCGGTAGGCTTCATCGCAGATGCGCTTGGGGGTATCGAAATCCGGTTCACCGCCGGCCAGGCTGACCACACCGGGATCAACACTCTGCAGTTGCTTAGCCTTGGCCATAAAAGTCATGGATTTGGACGGTGCCAGATTTTCAATTTCAGTATTAAACGTCATTTTGTTTTACCCTTTATTGTGTTTCCCTTTCGGCACAAGGACGCTCAGTCCCTGTGCCGCTTGCGTTTACCGTTCAGAAAAGGACGCTTAGTCCTTGTTCCAGATGTTCATGTCCAGCTTGCCCAGCTGCTTGGCGATCACGGTGGTGCCGGTGATGTCGCTGACATTGTTCAGGGTGGTGTGTGCCGGGTCGATGGTCGGCCAGATGGCAGCAAGGATGGGGATGAGGGTCAGAGGCATGCCGATGGTCTCCATCAGAACGGTGGACATAACCACGCCTGCGCCCTTGACGCCGGCTGCGCCGATGGAAAGGATGATGCCGAGGAAGCCGAACTCAACCACGCGGGCAACCGTTACGGGGTAGCCGTAGCAGTGGCAGGCAAACACGCAAATGAGGCCGATAAAGGTGGCAAAGCCGTTCATGCCGCAGGTGTTGCCCAGAGGCAGGGTGAAGCCGTAGATGTTTTCGGGGATACCGAGCTTTTCTTCTGCCGTCTTGATGGAAACGGGCAGGGTTGCTGCGGAAGAGGTGGTGGTCATGGCAACGAGGAACGGATCCATGATCTTCCTGGCAAAGCGGGTGACGCTCAGCTTGGCCAGGCACTTGATGAGCACCGGGTAGAGGATGACCAGAACCAGCAGGCAGGCAACGTTGTCCATAATGATGAGGCCGATGACTTCCTTCATGGTTGCGCCGCTGATGGTGTTGACCATCTTGGCAATGAGGGCGGCAATGCCGAAGGGAGAGAAGTCCATAACGAACTCGGTGATCTTGAGCATGGTCTCGCTGCACTGATCGATGAAGCCGATCAGGGTCTTGACCTTTTCACCCAGAGCAAGCAGGGCAACGCCGAGGAACAGAGCAAACACGATGATCTGCAGCATGTTGGCGTTGTACATAGACTGGATGATGTTGTCGGGGAACCAGGAGATGACATTGTCGATAAAGTTGTAGGTAGAGGAAGCGACCTCAGCGGTCTCATCCAGGAACTCGGTGGTGCCGGCACCAATGTTGGTGACCAGGCCGACAACAACGCCGAACATGGCGCAAAGGCCGGAGGTGAGGATGATGTAGAGGACGAAGCGGAGGCCGACGCTGCGCAGCTGCTTGACGTCGCCCATTTTGCAGACGCCGGAGGTAATGCTGAAGAACACCAGGGGAACGATGAGCATCTTGAGCATGCGCAGGAAGATGTCGCCGAGGGGAGAGATGAAGGATGCGGCCTTGGGTGAGATCAGGCCGATGGCCAGGCCGACGACCAGGCCGATCAGGATGCGTTTGCCGAGGGACAGTTTTTTCATTGTTTTTCCTCCTAATTTATTTTTGTTCAGGATTTTTCCTGAAAACAGGACACAAACAGCGCATCGTTTTACGGACAGTGCAAAAGGAATAGCAGAACGAAAAAATGACCGGGATGCGAAAAATAATAAATAAAGATATTTATATTCTTATACAAAAAATAATACTATAATTATTTTTTGTTGTAAATATCTATTTCCCGAATAATATTATTT
Source organism: Candidatus Limivicinus sp. (assembly GCA_045599525.1). Lineage (GTDB taxonomy): Bacteria > Bacillota > Clostridia > Oscillospirales > Oscillospiraceae > Limivicinus. The sequence goes on from JAZRWD010000061.1 coordinate 8,357, forward strand.
TTTTCTTTTTCTCTTTCCCGTTTTATGCTATCCTTGCAGAGGAAAAAGGAATAGAAAGGGTCACCCATGAGCACTGAACTGAATGAACGTATCGCCTCCGTTAAGCTGACGCCGAAGCTGCGTCAGGTCGCCGATTATGTCTCCGGGCACACAGCAGAGTGCTGCTTTATCACCGCCGCCGAGCTGGCACAGGAACTGAATGTCAGCTTTTCCTCCGTGATCCGCTTTACCCGCGAGATGGGCTTCGCCGGATACCAGGAGTTTCAGACCTTTTTGCAGCAGGAGCAGCTGAAGGACACGAACCGCATCCAGGAATCGATCGTCGTGCCTGCAGAACGGCTGAATGAGATTCGGAAAAAGGGGCGCAAGGCCCCGGTCAAGGAGCTGGTCACCGCCCAGGTTCTGGAAAACCTGCAGAATACCATCACCGCCAACACGCAGGAGCAGTTTGACGCAGCCTGCCGGATCATCATGGCGTCCGACATCAAGTCGATCATCTCCCACCGCGGCTCCAGCTGTGTGGCCACGTTCCTGCATGTCATCATGCGCCAGACCATCCACCACGTGTATAATTATGCCGATCACGGGACGAATATCTTTGACTTTGTCAGCGACCTGACCGACAAAGACTGCCTGATTGCCATCGCGTTCCCGCGGTATTCCCGCCTGATCGTGCTGGCCTGTGAAATGGCCAAAAAGAACGGCGCAAAGATCATTGCCATCACCAACAAGCCGACGTCGCCCATCGCCCAGATGGCCGATGTAACGCTCCTGGCCGCCTGCGACAACAGCGAGTATTACAACTCCTATGTCGCTGCCCTGTACACGGCAGAGCTGCTCAGCGGCACACTGTGCCGACTAACGGGCTACGACAATGAGGAGCGCCTGAGTCGGATCAACGAATACACCGTGCAGGTCGGCAACTACTGAAGAGACCGCAAAAAGAAACACCGCAAAAAGAATATCGCCGATAAAAAGTCGAGGCTGTCCCGGAATGGAAAAAACATTCTGAGACAGCCTGGTTTGTGTTTTGTTGTGTTGGTTTTGCTTTCTTACCCCCCTGCCACCTCAAACTGGCTGTTATACAGCGCGGCGTAGAAGCCGTTGCGGGCGAGGAGTTCGTCGTGTGTGCCCTGCTCGACGATGTCGCCGTCACGCATGACCAAGATGCGGTCCGCGTTGCGGATCGTGGAGAGGCGGTGGGCAATAACGAAGGAAGTGCGGCCCTTCATGAGGTTGGCCATGGCAGACTGGATGAGCTGCTCGGTGCGGGTATCGACAGAGGAGGTCGCTTCATCCAGGATGAGTATGGGGTTATCGGCCAGGATGGTACGGGCAATGGTGAGGAGCTGCTTCTGGCCCTGGGAGATGTTGGTGGCCTCCTCGTTCAGTTCCATGTCATACCCGCCGGGAAGGGCGCGGATAAACCGGTCGGCCCGGGCGGCCTTTGCCGCGGCAATGACCTCTTCATCCGTGGCGTCCAGACGGCCGTAACGGATGTTCTCCATGATGGAGCCTTTAAAGAGCCAGGTGTCCTGCAGGACCATGCCGAAGCCGGTGCGAAGTTCATTGCGGTTAAAGCACTTGACGTTGTGGCCGTTGAGCGTAATGCTGCCCGCGTCCACATCGTAGAAGCGCATGAGCAGCTTGACCATGGTGGTCTTGCCTGCACCGGTCGGACCCACGATGGCCACCATCTGGCCGGGCTGAACGTCGCAGTTGAAGTCATGAATAACCGGGCGGTCCGGGCTGTAGCCAAAACGGACATGCGAAAAGCTGACCTGGCCATTGATGACGCCGGGCGAGACCGTACCCTCGGGACGCTCCTCTTCGGGCTCGGCGAGGAACTCGAAGATGCGCTCGGCGGCAGCAGCCATGGACTGGAGCATGTTGGACACCTGTGCCAGCTGGCTGACCGGCTGGGTAAAGCGCTTGACATACTGGACAAAGGCGACAATATCACCGATGGTAATGGTGCCGGAAGCGGCCAGCATGGCGCCGGAGATGGCCACCGCCACATAGCCCAGATTGCTGACAAAGTTCATGGCCGGCATCATGATGCCGGAGAGGAAATGGCTCTTCCAGGCGGCCTCATAGAGGGTCTCGTTCGTCTTGCAGAAGGCCTCCAGCTCTGCCTGCTCGCGGTTAAAGGCCTTGACCACGTTCTGGCCGGCAAAGGTCTCCTCGATCTGGCCGTTTATGGCACCGAGGTATTTCTGCTGGGCCACAAAGTATTTCTGGCTGCTTTTGACCACGAGGAGCATGAGCAGCACACTGAAGGGCAGGATGGCCAGGGTGATGAGGGTCATCCGCACGGACATAGAAAGCATGATGGCAAGAATGCCCACCAGCGTGCAGGCCGAGGTGATCAGCTGGGTAATGGACTGGTTGAGGGACTGGCCGAGGGTGTCCACGTCGTTGGTGATCCGGCTGAGGACATCGCCGACGGTGTTTTTCTCAAAGTAGCCCAGAGGCATGCGGTTGATCTTGCGGCTGATCTCGCCGCGAAGACGGAGGCTCATTTTCTGGGAGATGCCGGACATCAGCCAGCCCTGGAGGAACTGGAACAGGCCGGCCACCAGATAGAGGCCGAGAAGGCTGAGCAGAATGCCGCCGACCTTTTCAAAGTCGATGGTGCCGGTGCCGGAGAGCTTGCGCGTGACACCCGCAAAAAGCTCTGTGGTAGCGTTGCCCAGGATCTTGGGCCCAAGAACGTTAAACACGGTGGAGACGGCGGCAAAAAGCATGACCAGGAACAGGCCGAGCTTATACCCGCCGAGGTAGGCGACCAGCTTACGGATGGTGCCCTTGAAATCCTTTGCCTTTTCCACCGGTGCGCCCGGAGGGCCGTGGCGAGGCCCGCGGCGACGGGGCATGGTGCGTTCATCTGCCATCAGGACTCACCTCCCTTCCGGATGTTTTCCAGCTCCGCGGGGGAAAGCTGGCTTTCGGCGATCTCCCGGTAAACGGGGCAGGTCGCCAGCAGGTCACGGTTGGAGCCAGCACCGACGATCCTGCCCTCGCTCATGACGAGGACATTGTCGGCATGGAGGACGGTGGAAATGCGCTGGGCCACAACGATGACCGTTGCGCCGGCCGTCTGTGCCGCCAGGGCACGGCGGAGGGCCAGGTCGGTCTTATAGTCGAGGGCGGAGAAGGAATCGTCAAACAGGAACAGCTGCGGCTGCTTGGCCACCGCACGGGCAATGGACAGGCGCTGCTTCTGCCCGCCGGAGACATTGCTGCCGCCCTGGGCAATGGGCGTCTGATAGCCCTCTTCCTTGGAGGCGATGAAGTCCGCCGCCTGGGCGATGGATGCCGCCTGCTGCATGATTTCATCCGTGACCTGTTCCCCGGCAAACTTGAGGTTCGACTCGATCGTGCCGCTGAAGAGAACGCCCTTCTGAGGCACATAGCCCAGGACGCTGCGCAGCTTTTCCCGGGTGAGCTCGCGGATATCAATGCCGTCCAAAGTGATGGAGCCCTCCGTAACGTCATAAAAACGGGGAATCAGATTGAGGAGCGTGGACTTGCCGCAGCCGGTAGAACCGATGATGGCCGTTGTTTTTCCGGGAGCCGCGGTGAAGGAGATATGCTCCAGCGCGTTGCCATCGGCACCGGGATAGCGGAAGGACACATCATGGAAGGCCAGCTCGCCGCGGATGGCAGAGAGCTCGGCGTCACGGGGCTCAGCCGGGTCCGTCAGCACAACGTTGGTGTCCAGCACCTCGGCGATACGGCCGGCCGCCACACCCGCACGGGGCAGGAACACGGCGATCATTGAGAGCATCATAAAGCCCATGACGATAGTCATCGAATAGGTAATGAATGCGGTGAGGTCACCGATCTGCAGGACACCGTCGTCAATGCGATGGCCGCCTACCCAGACGATCAGAACGGAGAGGCCGTTCATCAGGAGCATCATAAAGGGCCCCATCAATGCCATGACCCGGTTGGTGAAGAGCTGGGTGTCGTAAAGGTCGCGGTTTGCCGTTTCAAAACGCTGCTCCTCATAGCTCTCGCGGCTGAAGGCACGGATGGGCATAATGCCGGTGAGCATTTCACGGGAGAC
>JAZRWD010000062.1:0-6487 GCA_045599525.1 Candidatus Limivicinus sp.
GCCGCCTCATTGATGACACAGGCATAGGTCATGGACTGCATGTCCGACTGTTTCAGCCAGCGGCCCATGCCGAGCTTAAGCCCCTGGATATCATAATAAGAGGGGGTGGTGCCGTAGACCGTTCCGGTGGCGTTGTCCGCCCTTCCGCTGAGGGTGAGGGATGCGGTGGCATAGGGTGCGATCCACCCCAGGGTCGATTCCTCCGCGCCCCAGGTGGTGAGGGTGTCCAGGTGGATTGGCTTTCCCTTGTCATCGGAGATCCTCACCGTGAGCAGATTGCTGCCCAGGCCGGAGATCCGGTCGGTAACCGAGGAGGTCGCCCCGTCCACGAGGCTGACCAAAACCACCAGAGCCATAACACCAATGATGATGCCCAGCATGGTGAGCACGGCCCGCATTTTGTTGGAGCGGATGGAGCGCAGGGCCATTTTAAAGGATAGTAAGGCATTCTTGAACAGAAGCATCAGAGGACCACCTCCGAAGTCTTGCCGTCGCGGATGTGGATGGAACGGGAAGCCTGCTTTGCCACATCGCTGTCATGGGTAATCATCACAATGGTATTGCCCTGCTCGTGCAGCTCGTGGAAGATGTCCAGAATCTCCGCTGTGGTTTTGGAATCCAGGGCACCGGTGGGCTCATCGGCCAGAATCAGCTTCGGCCGTGTGGCGATGGCCCGTGCGATGGCGACACGCTGCTGCTGGCCACCGGAAAGCTCTGTAGGCAGGTGGCCGGCCCGCTGGGACAGACCCACACGCTCCAGCGCCGAACGGACCCGTTCCATCCGCTCTGCCCGGGGAACATTCTGGTAAATCAGGGGGAGCTCCACGTTTTCCGCCGCCGTCATTTTGGTGATGAGGTTGAACTGCTGGAAAACAAAGCCGATCTTTTCGTTGCGGATGTGGGCCAGCTCGTTCTCGGTATAGGACTCGATGGGAAGCTTGTCCAGACGGTAGCTGCCGGAGTCTGCGATGTCCAGACAGCCGATGATGTTCATCAGTGTGGATTTACCGCTACCCGAAGGGCCGATGATGCTGACAAATTCATGGGGCAGGATGTGCAGGGTGGCATGGTCCAGCGCACGCACCTGCTCGTCGCCCACAACATAGTATTTGCAAAGGTCTTTGATATCGATCATTGTGCGTTCTCAGCCTCCGAAACCAGCGGTTCTGTTGCCGGAATTGCCGCCGGAGGTCCTGCTGCCGCCGGAAGGCGTTCCACCACCGGAGGGCATGCCACTGCCGGAGGGCATGCCACTGCCGGAGGCCGTTCTACCGCTATTGTTCTGCTGCCGGTTGGAGCCGCCGTTGTTATAGGTCCGCTTCTTTTCGTAATACACGGTGTCGCCCTCGGAGAGGCCGGACCGGATCTCCACATAGCTGCTGTTGCTCAGCCCGGGAACCACTTCGCGCCGGCCGCCGTATTCGTTGGTCTCTTGGTCGTAGCTCGTGTCGACATAATAGCCGCTGCCGGTCTGGTGCAGAGCATCCACGGGGATGAGAATGGCATCGTCCACCCCTTCGATGCGGATATCTACATTGACCGTCATCCCCGGGATCATCCCCTCGACCTTGTCAAAGGTGACCACTGCGGTATAGCTGCTGTTGGAATAGGTCTTGTCGATCTCGGTCACCTCACCCAACAGGACCGCATCGCCCAGGGATTTTACGGTGACGTCGGCCTTCTGCCCCAGCTCCAGGGAGAGGATATCCGCCTCGTCCACCGTGATCGTGGCCTGGACCTGAAGATCCGGAGACAGGACCACCAGGTCTGTCACGGAAACGGACGAATTCTCATCCAGATCCGCAGTGGAATACACGCTGCCGGAAATGGGTGCCACTACGCAGCCATTCCGCTGGATGCTCAGCAAGTCGATGAGGGTCTCCTCCAGCTTGCCGCGTTCCCGCAGAAGGGCGTTATAGGTGGCTGTTGTGCCGGTATCGGTGAGGGTAAACAGTGTGGAATAGGAATAGACCATCTGGTTCAGGCCGGTATAGATGCCGCTGATGGTACCCGCGTAGCCTGTGATGGCAAGCGGATTGTGAATATACAGCTCGCCTGTGCCCAGCGCAGTGCCGTCCTCCAGCGCAACGGAAACCGTTTCGCCCACAGCAGGACCGTTATCCGAAATCAGGACGGCTGCCTTTGTGCCGACGGCAGACTCCACCGTGCCGGAGACGGTTTTCCCGTCCGGCAGGGTCACCACCACGGGATCCCCCGCCTGGACGTCATCGGTGGAAAGCTCCAGAGCCAGATAACCATCCAGGGACAGGACAGCAAGGCCACCGTGCTTGACCATGACATCTTCTACGATGTCGCCCTTTTCCGCGTAAATCACTTTCACGCGGCCGGACACGCCCGCAAGGATCGAGCTGCTGACGTTCTCATCCTTGGCCGCTGCGATTTCCGAATCCTTGGTGTCGATCTGGCTCTGGATGTCCGAAAGGGCCGTGCGGACGCTGGACATATCCACCGTCGCAAGAATATCTCCCTGCTCCACCTTGTCACCATACTCCACAAGGATCTCGGTGGCGGTGACCCCGGAGGGGATCGAGATGGTTTCTGTATCCACATTCACCAGCATGCCGGAGCCGGAGACCACTGTGCTGACCGAACCCCGTTGCGCAGTGGCAGACAGGACGGTCGTGCTAATAGCGGAAAAGCGGGTACGAACCTGTTTTTGCAGAACGCGCATACCGAAAAACAGGCCTGCCGCCAGCAGGACCAGCACCGTCAGAACAATGCGGATCCGTTTTCTTATTTTCTTCTTTTTCGCTCTTCTCAATGATGCAAAAAGCGCCGCATCCTCCGGGTTGACACCTGAGGAGATGTTCTCTGTCTCCGTAGAGACGGGTTGCTCGTTATTGTTCATTGTATCGTTCCTTTCCCTCGGACCTTTTACCAATTGTAACATAACGGATCAATCTGAAAACAGCATGAAAATGCAATTTATTTGTAAACTTTAGCCCCATATTTGCGGAAAATGTGCCGATATTTTCCACATTTTGGAAATATCAAGCCAGTACAGCAGGATCGAAGGATTCGGAAGCGGGATGGGCGTCACGCAAACCGGCGGTGTTGCGCCGGCAGCGGGCAGGGGTGCGCTGACAGCGGGCGGGGTTTCGCTAGCAACGGGCGGGGTGCGCTGACAGGAGGCCAGGTGCTGGAACGGGCAACAGCCGCCGGGAAACCCCGACGGCTGTACGATTTCTAGTTGCAATTTTACGCTTTACCATTTTACGCTGTCCCGCTCCCAAAGGTGCAGAGACGGCTTTCTCCATCTGTGCGTAAGGCCTCGTCGCTGTACGTATGGCCTTGACGACTCACCCCAGCAGTGCCTTCAGCTCCAGCTCCACCACGGCGAAAAACTCCCGCACAGTGTAGTGGATGCCCAGCGGCAACAAGGTCCTTGCAGGGATCCCTGAAACGGCATGTCCCTGCAGCTCGGCCACACGCATGGCGCGGTAAAGGTGAAAGCTGTTCGTCACCACACCGCAGGAGGCCCCCTCCGGAATCATGGCAAAGCTGTAGCGGATATTCTCCTCGGTGTCCCGCGCACGGTCCTCCAGCAGGATACGCGAAGGGTCAACTCCATAGGAGACCAGGTATTCCGCGATGCAGGCCGCCTCGCTGATATCCTCATTGCTCCCCTGCCCGCCGGATGCGATCACAAGTGTGTCCGGGTTCTCCTCCAGATAGGCTGCGGTGCGCTGGATGCGCAGCAGCAGCGGCGAGGTGGGCTTGCTGTCGCTCACCCTTGCGCCAAGCGTGATGACATAATCCAGCCCCGGCTCCGGCTGCGTAAACATGGCGGAGACGATCCGCCCCTCGCCATAGGCGAATACCATGAGCCCCGCCGTAAGGCACAGCGTGTATGCGATGCGCAGCGGCTTCGGTCCTCTTATGCCCAGACGGAGCATCCCCCAGCGCAGCAGGCAGAAGCCGGCCAGCAGCGGCCACAGCCAGAGCCAGGAGACACCCGCCCAGGCATAGTACACACAAATGCCGTAATAGGCCAGGAACAGGGCCGCCAGCAGCAGGAGCATCAGACGGTGAAGGCGTGCAAGCGTCTTCATTTTTATGTTTGTGTTTTCCTGTTTTTCCATAACGCTCACCTGCACCAGCAATCCCGCAGCAGGGTAACGACCGCGGGGATGTCCTCATCATTCAGGCCGCCGTAGCCCAGGAGCACAGTATTCTCCGGGCAGGGGGCGGCAGGGTCACTGTAATAGCGGCTGATGCCCGTGAGGCGGATGCCGGCCTCTGCGGCCCGCTGCACCATAGCCGCCTCACCCGGGCCGCCGTTCAGCTGCAGCAGCAGATGGATGCCGGTATGGGAACCGCTCAGGCGCAGTGCCCCGGTGGGAAATGCCCGGTTCAGCTGATCCGTCAGCAGGCGGCAGCGGTGCTTATACGCATTACGCATGCGGGCAAGATGCCGGGTAAACTGGCCGGACTCCATAAAGCGGGCCAAAGTCTGCTGCTCAACGCGGCCGACGGTGCAAGAATATAACCCGTATCGGGCATGGTAGGCCTCCAGCAGGGCCGGCGGCAGGACCATGTAGGCAATGCGGATGCCGGGTGCCAGGCAGCGGCTGAAGGTAGACAGATACACCACCCTGCCCTCACTGCCGGACATGCCCTGCAGGCTTGGCAGCGGACGGACATCAAAACGGAACTCGCTGTCGTAGACGCCCTCGAGGATATAGCGTTCCTCGCGCTCCATCGCCCAGCGGAGAAGATCCGCCCGGCGGCCGACGGGCATTACCGCCCCGGTGGGAAACTGGTGGCTGGGCGTGACATAGCAGAGGTCTGCGTTCACGGCACGGACGGCCTTCAGCTGCAGGCCGCCTTCATCCACAGCAGCAGGATAGCAGGCAATGCCGTTATTGTGCAGAATGATCTCTGCCTTTTTATAGCCGGGGTTCTCCACCGCGGCTGTCCGCCCCGGAAGAATGCCCGCAAGCAGGCCGGTCAGATACTCCACACCGGCACCGATCACGATCTGTTCGGCGGTGCAGTAGACCCCACGGTAGGCAGAAAGATACTCCGCCAGCTGCAGCCGCAGGGACAGATCCCCCTGGCCGCTGCCCTGCTCCAGCAGGTAGTCCGCGTTATACAGCAGGTCCCGCTGCAGCCTGGCCCAGGCCTTGCTGGGGAAAAGGGCCGTGTCGACCCTTGAGGTCGTCAGATCGTAACGGAAGGCCGGGCGCTCCGGCGCGTTATCTGCCGCTCCCCCTGCCGCTCTCCCCTGCGGGAATGCCGAGCGTTCCTCGCCGGGCAGCTGCTCGATGGAGTCCATCACCGTGAAGCCGCTGCGCTCCCGGCTCTCCACAAAGCCTTCCGCCGTCAGCATCTGGTAGGCGGTGTCCACTGTGTTGACCGAGACACCCAGAGCCGAGGCCATGCTGCGCTTGCCCGGCAGCTTCTCGCCCGCCTTCAGCTCACCGCTGCGGATCTGCTCGGTGAGGAAATCGTACAGCTGGAGATAGAGGGGCTTTTCCGCCGCACTGTCGAGCGTAAGGTTCAGTTTTGTCACGGGTAAGCACCTTCCTTTCCGTTTCCTTTTATCTGCCTATAGTAACACAGGGTAAATTAAGTTTCAATCGCTTTGCATGACTTGTAATCCCTGCCAAAAGCTGTTATACTGGGTATAATTGAGAAATTTGTGAGGTAAAACCATGCCTATTCTGATCCCGCAGTCCCTTCCTGCCCGCCAGGTGCTGGAGTCCGAGAACATCTTTGTGATGGACACCAGCCGTGCCCAGCGCCAGGATATCCGCCCGCTCCACATTTTGCTGGTCAACATCATGCCCACAAAAATCGACACGGAGAACCAGTTCTGCCGCATTTTAGGCAACACGTCTCTACAGGTCGTGCCGGAGTTCCTGACCATGAGCTCCCACGTGTCCACCCATGTTTCCGAGGCGCACCTCAACCGCTTCTATACCCATTTCTCCGAGATTGCCGACCGGAAGTTTGACGGCATGATCATCACCGGCGCCCCGGTGGAGAACATTCCCTTTGAAGAGGTGGAATACTGGGACGAGCTGTGCAAGATCTTCGAGTGGAGCAAAACGAACGTCACCAGCACCCTGCATGTCTGCTGGGGCGCCCAGGCCGGGCTCTATTACCACTACGGCATTCAGAAGCACCTGCTGAGCGAAAAGCTCTTCGGTGTGTACCCCCACAAGGTCGTGCACAAAAACAGCATCCTCTTCCGTGGCTTTGACGACGAGTTCATGGTCCCCCATTCCCGCCACACCACCGTTCACCGGGAAGATATTGCCGCCTGCAAGGACCTGAAAATTCTTGCCGAGAGCGAAGAGGCCGGGGTCTATGCCGTGTCCACCCATGGTGGCCGCCGCATCTTCCTGACCGGCCACGCCGAATACGATCCGGGCACCCTGCGTGCAGAATATGTGCGCGACAAAAACAAGGGTCTGCCGATCCATGTGCCCGTGAACTACTTCCCCAACGACGACGACAC
>JAZRWD010000063.1:0-12057 GCA_045599525.1 Candidatus Limivicinus sp.
GAAGCCGAAAAATAACATTGACACGGCGGGCATTGGTGAGTAACATACCTTTATTACAGACGTTCGATGCGGGGCAGCAGGCCAGATATCAACGCAGACCCGCATCAGACATCGCCAGAGTATGGAGAGAACAACATGAAGAGAGAATTTATCACCCATTTCAGCAGCAACCTGAACCGCGATATGCACATTCTGGCCTATGGCCATGACGGTGTCCCCGTGCTGGCTTTCCCCTGCCAGGACGGCATGTGTGACAACTGGGAAGGCTTCCAGATGCCACAGGAGCTGTCGGGCTATATTGAGGCCGGGCAGATGCAGCTGTTCTGTGTAGACACCGTAGACACGGAGAGCTGGTCCGATAAAAACGGCGACAAGGAACACCGCGCCTGGATGCAGGAGCTCTATTACCGCTACATCGTGGACGAAGCCCTGCCCCTGATTCGTGGCATCAACGGCACAGGCAAACTGCCGCTGACCACCGGCTACAGTCTGGGTGCCGTGCACGCAGCAATCGTGTTTTTCCGCAGACCCGAGCTGTTCCGCGGCGTGCTTGCCTGCTCCGGCTGCTACAGCGCGCCTCATTTCTGGGATAACTGGTGCAACGGTGTACTGTATGACAACTCCGTTATGGACTTCCTGAGCAACATGCCCGCTGACCACCCCTACATTGGCATCTACAACACCAAGAAGATCGTGCTCTGCGTGGGCCGTGGCGCATGGGAAGGCGAATGCCTGACGACCACCGCACAGATGCAGCCGATTTTCGAGGCCAAGGGCATCCACGGCTGGGTTGACATTTGGGGCGAAGACGTGTGCCACGACTGGCCCTGGTGGAAAAAGCAGACGCACTACCATCTGCCGGATATGCTGGCTGACTGATATAACAGGCATTTCTTGTCCCCCTGCCATGGCGGGGGGATTTTTGTTTCTGCTTTTCTTATCATCAATCTGCAATCTTTCTTTCGCACAAGGGTGGCACAAACGCACTTTGGATTCTTCTGTACGGCGCATTCTCTCGCCGCAGGCCCCCCTGCAGCAAAAAACCATCCGGACAGTTCCGGATGGTTTTTTGTGTTAAAACGTATCATCGATGAAAAGAATCATCAAAAGATAAGGAATAACGTTGCTTCTTTCCTCAGGGAATCAGACGAGATAGGTCAGGGTGTTGGTAATGGACATGGTGCAGGCCAGCAGACCCATGACAATACCGCCGATGTAGGGGTTATTGGTCTTCTTGTAGATTTTGCGGCAGATGAATGCGGCCAAGGGCAGGATGAAGACGATGGGGTACATCCAGATGCCGATGATGCTGCCGCCAACGCCCGCGTTATAGGTCCAGAGGTGGCCGGACTGGAAGAAGGTGATGTAGTCCAGGGCAATGAAGATCTCCGGTCCGAGGAAGACGAAGAACATCTGAGCGAGAAGGCTGCCGCAGCCGTTCTTGCCGAGCTTGACATAGTTGAAGCCGTTGGTTGCCACAGAGAGGGCAATGTAGTAGACCAGCCAGAAGACCAGGTACTTGGCGATGACACCAATCTGCATGGCGGAGAAGTCGCGGATGGTGGCGAAGCACCAGAGCCGGAAGTCGACCAGGAAGAAGTAATCGGCCAGGTGGACCAGCTCATAAGCTGCGGCTACAACAGTGACAGAGAGGAGGATGGTCTTCCACAGGCGCTTGCCGCCGATTTTGACACCGTTGGCTGCCAGGTCAACACCATGTTTTTTGCCATAGAGCTGATAGGACAGAACCAGGGTAACAATGGTGAAGAGGCCGCAGCAGAGCGTCCAGATGCCGATGTAATAGGTTGCCGGCTGATTCCAGAATTCCGGACGGTGAGCATTGCACCAGGTATACAGCGGAGCGTAGGTCAGCAGGCCGAAGAGTGCGCCTGCAGCCAGGCCGCCCCAGAACCATGCCTTGCCTGCACCGGTAGGTGCGGGAGCGGGAAGGACCTCGGCGTCGGTGCCGGTCTCCTTGAAGAAGGAGGTCTTGGACAGAGCGATCGCTGCGTAAATGACAAACATGAAGAAGCCGATCAGACCAATGGTATTGAAGACGGCCTTCCACTGCCAGATCTGGTTAGTGTTCGCAATGGAGATGGGAGCGCCGAGAGCACGGTCAAAGAACTCCAGGCTGTTGGTGACAACACCGGCAGAGAAATGAGCCCAAGGGTGAGTGATTGCCGGGTTGAAGATTACGCGGATGGCTTCTTTACCGTCAATCTCTTCGGTGTAGAAGGTGTAGCTCTCACGGGTTTCAAGGCCTTCGGGATCCACGCCGAAGTTCAGGAAGGACTGAGCGGTGGCCTGGTTGATATATTCACGCGGAGGAGACTTGCTGCCGTCGGCCTGGGTGACGCGGTGGAAGAACTCGTCATACTGGCAGGCCACGATGCCTGCATCGCGGGAGCCAAACATGTTGTAGTAGTTACCGTCGCCGTCTTTGTACACGGCATCGTTGCTGACGAGGAGGCAGGCTGCGATGAGGCCTTCATCGTCCTGAAGGACGGATTCGCGGCAGGCCAGAGCACCGTTGGAGTGGCCGGTAACACCGATGCGGGAAGCATCGACAAAGGGCAGCTCAGCAAGGTACTTCACGGCATCGTACAGGCCGTTGCCGTTGTTTTCATCGTTCCACCATGTGTTGGCGGGAAGGACCTCGGAGTCACCGTGGCCGTACATGCTGATGGAGATGACCACGTAGCCTCTGCGGGCGTATTCAACATAGTTCAGGTCCTGCATCTCACGGTTATTGTACCAGCCGTGGCTGCAGACGATTGCCGGAGCGGGGTTCTCTACGGTTGCGGTTTCGGGTACGAGGAGGATGGCGTCCAGTTCATGACCGCTCTGGGTGACAAAGGTCATGTCGTGGTAGGTAATGCTGCCGCCGGCAGTCTGCACGGCGGAGGCGCCGATGCAGCTGACCAGACAGAGGAGCAGCGCAACAGCAATCCAGAAATTGGGGGATTTCATGCGTTCTTTCATTTTTCTCGCATTCCTTTCTCTTGAAGTATTTCGATAGGGCTACTGCCCTCGTCATGGGTTGATTATAGCAGATAACTTTGTAATAACAAGAGATGAACCGCCCAAAACGAACACAACTTTTTTGTATATTTTGCTGTATTCAAAGAAAGAAAAAGCTCGTTTCCAATTAATGGTTATTTGATTTGCACAATTATCCTAGTTTTTTCCACGCATAGCAAGAGCACCCCTGCCGAACGGCGGGGGTGCTCTTGCTATGCGTGTATAAGAGGGTCAAGGCGTCACCGGGAGAGGTAAGCCCGTCTCTTAGAGGTGCTGATCACGCGGGATGTGGTCGTAGACCCACAGGAGTAACGGCTCCATGGCGGAGGTGAGCTTCATGTCCAGGTTAAAAAAGTACACCACAAAGGTAACGCCCACAAAGCCGGCAACGGCCAGGAGCAGTTTCAGCAGAAGCTTCACGAGTTTTTTCTTCATTGTCTTCAAGTCGTGTCTCCTTTCCTTTACCAGGATTCTTCATCGGGCAGAACCTCCAGAGACGGGTCTACCGGCTCTTCCTGCATGACAGTACGCATATAGTTGTTGATCTGGTCGCGGACACCCTGGCGGGAGATAATACGGGGGTCGAAGAGGTCATGCTGCACCCAGACGAGTTTGATGCCCCGCTCGCGCGCTTTCTCCTCAAACTGGCCGTGCATGCCGTCAAGAGCCTTGCAACTCATGTGCTCCCAGAGGATGACCATATCGGCGTTGAACTCCTCTACGAACTCCCAAAGCTCGTCCAGAAGGACCTTGTAGCCGCCATGGGTACGGTTGCGCATGATCATATTCTCGGTCAGCCAGGCGATGTCATACATGGCCTGCTCGCGGTTCTCCGGAGTATCCTCCTCGGCGATCATGCGCGTAGAGACCATGGAGAGCATGTCTGTCAGGGGGACGATGCCCCAGCAGTTCAGCAACCAGACCAGGAAGTCCATGTAATAGTGCGACTGGACGCCCCAGACGATAGCTCGGTGGCGGTATTCGTTGGCAGCCTTCCGCTTCTTGGTGTAGGCCTTTTCGGCAAGCTTCATGATCTTGCGGTCAGCTTTCTCGAAGCAGGCAAGACGGCCGCTGATTGCCATGTAATTGGTCTCGGTATAGAGGGCGAGGTTGGAACCGAAGACCTGAGGATAATTGGTCTTGTTCATTTCCAGCCACTCCATACGGCATTTTGTCGCGTAATTCACGCGCTTGGCACACTCGAAGTAATAGTTCCAGTCCCACTTCTCGCCGGTCTTTTCCTCAATGAAGGCAATGGCGTTGCGGATTTCCTGGGCGGCGTACTCCTGCACGTCGTCCTCCCGGTGGCGCAGCGGGGTTGCCAACTGGAATACCGGGATGCCATCCTCGAGTTCGAGGCGCTTGGAGATGACACCATTGCCCAACAGGGAGCCGTCACAGGTCGTGTTGCACTGGACCGCGCAGCAGCCGAGAACCGGGGCATCGTCATCGATGGAAACACCGGCTTCCGCTTCCGGCATAGGGCAGACATCACCGGCGAGGCCATATTCCTGGGCAACGTCGATGTAGTGTATAGCAGCACGCTGATTCAGCAGGACCGGGATATAGGTGGATGCGATCTCCCGGCTGAGGGGCACCACCGTCGGGAAGCCCATCATCACGGACTGCATCTCGTTTTCGTCCACCAGGACGACCTTGCTGCTGAATTCCTTATCGTTTCCTATGCGGCGGTCACCGCGGAAGAGCTTATCCAGGAGCTTGGCAACATCTTCGATGATGAGGTCCTGTTCCGCATGGCAGATGCGGAGGTGCTCCTTACGTAGGCCCTGGGTGTGACGGTCAACCATCATGGGGACGGCCAGGTAGTTAGCCATCCAGCGGTAGCGGAACATGGCCTTGATGTTTCGGGGCTTGACCAGAACCACCCGGGTCATGGTGATCCAGTTGTGGAGCCAGCGGGAATAGTCGTAGGCGGTGTCGACAACGCCACGCCACTCGCGTCGGCTGCGGACACGGCTGCCTTCCCTATAGAGTTTCCCGAAATTTTCGGTGCCGATTCGCTTATCTGCCATTACATCGTACCTCCCCGAAGCTTTTTGATCTCAACACTTTCGATGAAGGCCTGGACACGGGTCCGCATCTGGCCGGACGAAGAGATGCTATAGGGCCGGTCCACCGAGAGGACCGGGTAACCGTGCTCCTGCCGTAGGATATGGGAGCCGAGCATACGCTCATAAGCCCAGGGGTCACAGAACTTGATCTGCTGGTAAACGATACCGTCGGCATGATAATCCTCTGCCAGCTTCGCCACATAATCGCGGCGGCCAATCATTTTGGGCATATCCATATAACGGGGGCACTGGGCACGGTACATATACTGGCGGCAAATCTGTTTGAGCGCGTCCTCTTCGTCATTGAGGACGATGGGGTCACGGCCGGGCAGGGAGCCGTAGCAATAACGATCGGCGCAGACGTAGGCGCCGGTATCCTCAATGAGCTTGATGAAGTCCACATCGTCGACCTCCGAGCCGACCACCAGAAGGCGGGCACGATAGGTGCCGGCGGGCTCGGGTTCACGGGTCTTCAGTTCCTTCAAAGTCTCCTCCAGGATGGGAATAAGTTTATCCTTCGGAGCGGCATAGGTAGCCAGAGTGAGGACAGCAAACTCATAGCCGGTAATGCGCGGACGCTCCTCCCTGCGGAAGTCACCGATGGCACGGATGAGCTCACAGACACGGTTATGCTCGGCAACGGCCTGACGGATAGCCGCGTCGGAGACGGGGATACCATACTTTTCGTGCAGGGGCTTAAGGATGTGGTTCCGGCACTGGAGGACATAGAGGTTAAGGCCGTTTTCGTCGGCCTTCATGGGAATCTCCATGTATTCGTAGAAGAAATTGGACTTGTCTGCACCCATGGTCTTTAGCAGTTCCATGTTCTCAACGCAGCGGTTCATCATAGTGCAGCCGTCCGGAGCGATGAGGCAATCGGTAAAGCTGTAGCCGCCCTCAATTGCCCGTTCCAGCAGAGCGCGGCTGTATTCACAGAGGAAGCTGGTCATGTAATAGGTGGCCATTTCCATGGACCCGGTGCGGGGTGCCCGCAGACGGACAGAAAAGGCGCCGGGCAGATTCAGCAAAGGCTCAGGGGTGTTTTCGCACACTTGGGCAACGCAGATCCGCCCCTCGGCCTGAGCCTGCTCGATCAGCTCATTCTTCGCTTCCTGCAGGAGATTTTCCAGATAGATCAGATGCTTCAGGTCTTTCATGCTGTCTTGTCTCCTTTGTCATCCGCTAACGGATGGCGTTAATATTTTCCAGTTGTCACGTTTAGAAAAAGCTGCCTGCGCATGACTGCAATTTAACAAGACAGCTTCGAAAAAAACAGACGCGGCCGCCGGTTCAGCAGGCCTCGATCTGTTTGATATTCATTTCATTGCCCTGCAGCAGCCAGGTCTCCCCTCCTCCGCATTCCGGACACGTCTTGCCGAATTTGACGGTGGGGTACTTGATTTTGCAGGTGTTGCACCAGGTGATCGCGGGGATGGTCTCGTTAATCAGCTGAGCGCCTTCAATGATAGGGGTCTTTTTTGCGTACCAGTTCCAGCAGTCCACCAGCAGTTCCGGCACCACACCGGAGACCTCGCCAAACTGCAGGGTGACGGAACTAATTTTGCTTAGGTTATTGTCTTTGGCGATTTCCTCAACCTGTTTAATCACGTAGGTGACGATATTGAGTTCGTGCATACGGGTGTTCCTTTTCTGAAAAAGCCCCGGGGCAGGCCCGTAAAGGACACGGGCCTGCCGGAGAGGCGGTCTGTTTTTTACTTTTTGCCGTTCAGAACGATCTTTACACCGCGCTTGAGCGCATAGGCACCGATGCTCTTGAACTTATCCTCAGCCGGGATCATGGTGCTGTTCTCCGGACGGGTGCGCTTGAGATGGATGGCGTCAAACTCGCACTTGGTAGTGCAGATGCCGCAGCCGATGCACTTGTTCGGATCTACGACACTTCTGCCGCAGCTCAGGCAACGGGAAGCCTCGGACTTGATCTGCTCTTCGGTAAAGGTGCAGCGGTCGTCCTGCATGGTACGGACTTTGGTCGGGTCAATGGCATGCTCGGCACGGGCCGGCTTGCGAATCTTCTCGGTGGGCAGGACAATATTGGCCTTATCCAGTTCTTTGAAGATACGGGTATTGCGGTGGATGGTCAGAGACTGGCCGGCGTTCACAAAACGGTGGATGGAAACCGCACCCTCGCGGCCGGTGGCAATGGCGTCGATGGTATACATCGGGCCGGTAGCGCAGTCGCCACCGACAAAGACGTCCTTCTCGGCGGTCTGGAAGGTAATGGCATCATGGTCGATGAGGCGGCCGTCGGGGGTCTCAGCGGCGGTTCCTGCCAGGACTGCACCGTAATCGGAGCACTGACCGATGGCCACAAGTACATTGGAGCACGGGACAACGATGGTTTCGGTCTCGTCGTAAACAGGAGCAAACTTGCCTTCCGCATTACGGACGGAGACGCATCGCATTAGCTCGATGCCGGTAACTTTGCCGTCTTCACCGAGGATGGCCTTGGGTGCCCAGCTGTTGTTAATCACAACGCCGTCGGAGAGGCCGGAGTTCTTCTCTTCGGGAACGGTGGGCATCTCTTCATCCTTCTCCAGGCAGTACATATTGACCTTGCCGTTACCCAGGCGCAGGGCAGCACGGGCCACGTCAATGGCTGCGTTGCCGCCGCCGATGACCACAGTGTCACCCTTGAGAGCAGTGACACTGCCCTTGTTGACGCCGCGCAGGAAGTCAAGACCGGAGACAACACCGCTGAAATCTTCGCCGGCAATGTTCAGCTTCAGGGCCTTCTGCAGACCGACGGCCACATAGAAGGCCTGGAAGCCCTCTTCACGCAGCTGCTGGATGGTGATGTCCTTGCCGACTTCCACGCCGCACCGGAATTCCACGCCCATTTCGCGCAGAACATCGATTTCGGAGTTGACCACGGCCTTCTCGACACGGAAGGTGGGAATGCCGTTGACCAGCATACCGCCGGGGACAGCTTCCTTCTCAAAGACAACGGGTTTGTAGCCTTCGATGGCCAGGAAGTAAGCACAGGACATGCCGGCAGGGCCGGCACCGATGATGGCGACCTTTTGGTCAAAGGGCTTATAGGTGCAGGAGTTCATGGGCGGGATATAACGATGCTCTGCCTTCATATCCTGCTCTGCGATGAACTTCTTGATTTCATCGATGCTCAGAGCCTCGTCCACAGTACCGCGGGTGCAGGCGTCTTCGCAGTACTTACGGCAGATGGAACCGCAGATAGCGGGGAACGGGTTATCCTTCTTGATGAGCTTGAGCGCGTCGGCATAGCGGCCGTCGCCGGCCATCTTGATATAGCCCTGAATAGCGATGTGAGCCGGGCAGGCAGCCTTGCAGGGTGCAGTGCCGGTGGGCCAGGTCTGGATGACACCGTTTTCGTTCTTGTAGTTCTTGTTCCACTTCTCTTCCGGCCATCTCTTGGCATTGGGCAGTTCGTGGCGCGGATACTGAATCTCGCCCTGCTTTGTGCAGAGCTTCTGGCCCAGACGGACAGCACCGGCGGGGCAAGTCTCGACGCACTTTCCGCAGGCAACGCACTTCTCGCCGTCGCTCTCGGCCACGTAGGCAGATGCGGACAGGTTCGGCGTGTTGAAGAGCTGGGAGGTACGCAGAGCGTTGCAGACACCGACTGCGCAGTTGCAGATACCGAAGATTTTGTTCTCGCCGTCAATGTTGGTGATCTGATGGACGTAACCGCGGTCCTCTGCCTTCTTCAGAATCTCGATAGCCTCTTCATAGGTGATGTCACGCCCGTGGTTGGTCTCGCGGCAGTAGTCGGAAAAGTCGCCGACGCCGATGCACCATTCGGTCTCGATGTCGCCGGAACCTTCGTTGCGGATGCGCTGCTGCTTACGGCAGGAACAGACAGAAACGCCGATGTGGCCTTCGTACTTCTTCAGCCAGTGTGAGAGATGCTCGATATCCAGTGACTGGCTTTCTGCCGGGATGGCCTTTTCGACCGGAATGACGTGCATACCGATACCGGAGCCGCCGGGAGCAACCAGCTGGGTCAGGCCGGCCAGAGGCAGGTAGGCCATGCGCTCAAAGAAGTCTGCCGTCTCGGGGAACAGGTCGCCATGCTCAGGCTGAATCATCATAATCTCTGCACTGCCGGGGACAAACATATCCAGGACCCAGCGCTTTTCATGGTTGGGGTTCTTGCCGTCCAGGTTTTCCCAGTGGAACTCTACCAGGCCGGATTCGGAAACAGCCTGCAGGAGCTTTTCCAGATAGGGACGGTCAAACTGCGGGTTCTTTTTGGCGATCTTTTCGATGGTCTCGGGAACACGCTTTTTCAGGGTAAGGCAAAGGTCGAGGACGTCGTCGGAGACCTTCTGGTCATATTTGTAGGCGGTATACTTCAGTGCGGAGTTGATGCCCCAGTATTCGGGTGCATCCGGTGTGATCTTTGCCTGGCCGAGCAGAACAGCCGCACGGTCGGTAATCTCTTTACCGAGCTTGGCGATCTTCTCGTCTCTGGTCAATACTTTTTTTGCCATATACTTGATTCCCCCTCAAGAAATGAATGTACAGTTTTGGTGAAACAGATTCTTAACGCCCGGGATGCGGGTAGAGTGTCCGTTCATATGGTATAAGCTGCCCTGAGTAGAAAAAAAGACAGATTCCAAAGCACTCCCCGTTTCATGTTACAAAAATATCGGAGCGAATGCAAACGATATTTTCCACTTTTAGACATTTCCACTGAAATTGGTGAAAAAATGATGACAGTCTGTAAAGGAAAAGACGGCTACGGGCAATTGAAGCAGGTACAAGCTGCCAACGGGAAAGAGAAAAAGCACACCGGAGAAACTATCTTCGGTGTGCGGAAAATATGGTCTTTGATGCGCCGGAATCAGATGCCTTTATTTGCGGAACATGCCGGCAATATAGGGCACTACATCTTCGATAACAGCGCCGGTAGTGTTGATACAGAAGTCGTAATACTGCTTGTCGCCCCAGCGCTGGCCGGTAAAGTCGTTGTAATAGGCAGCGCGTGCCTTATCAATCGTCTGGATGCGCTTGCGCATGTCCTGCTCGGAGAGGCTCATTTCTTCCTCGGTTCGGCGGGCCATGCAGCGGGCCACACGGGAGTCCATGTCGGCATACACAAACAGGCGGACAGGCCGACTCTCCCGCAGGATATAGTCTGCGCAGCGGCCGATGATGACGCAGCTGCTTTTGGCTGCCAACTCACGGATGATTCCGGTCTGTGCCGCGTATATTTCCTGCATCTGGCGGAGCTGATAGTCCGACACAAACTGCATGCTGTGGCCGATGCTGATTGGCAGCAGATGGCGGGGCTTGCTCTCCATGATGCGTCGGATATAGTTTTCGGTCATGGAGGTGTTTTCCGCCATGGCGGACAGAATCTCCTTGTCGTAATAATCAATGCCGAGCTCTGCAGCCAGTCTGCGACCCAGTTCACGGCCGCCGCTGCCGAATTCACGGCCCACAGTGATGATGGTATTCATTGGTACCTCCGTTTGCAGTTTAGGTCCTTCGCACACAGCGCTGTGCACCCGTACTTTGATTATAGTACTAAATTGCCCGGCTGACAAGAATTTCCACAGTTGTCCGGATACCGGGCAGCCGAAGGAAGGCCAGGGCTCAGTGCAGCTGCTCGCAGAAGCTGTCCGTAATGCGGTCAATGTTCCCGCAGATTTTGGCCGAGATGGAGCGCAATGCCGCCAGTTCCTCTCCGGTCAGGCCCTGCAGCACAGCCTGCTCGATCCTTCCACGGACCTCCGCAGCCCTCTGCAGGAACTGCCGCCCCTTTTCGGTCAGCTCGTAACGCACATAGCGGCGGTCCTTCGTGTCGGGGCAGACGGTCAGATAGGCGTTTCGGCACAGACTGTCGAAGCCCTGGGAGACGTGGCCTTTGTTCATATTCAGGGTGCGGCAGATTTCGGATGCCGTGGCATCCGGTACCTGCTCCAGATACTGGAGAAGCTCGATCTCGACCTGTCGCAGACCGTACTGGCGGCGGACCTCCGCATAGAGTTCATCCGACATTGCCTTAAATTTGCGCCCGCGGAGCAGGCAGTCCAGATTTCCCTGCATAGGATGTTTCCTCCCGGAACAGTTTTGCTTCAGAACAGTTTTATAAGTCTGTCATACCACAGGCAGCCGCAGACGTCAATCCGTGCGGGCAATTGTTCACGCTTTGTTTTCCTCTGACGCTCCTTCTGACGGCAGTGTACAAAAATAAAGGTATGTTTTTGTACGTTCTATTGATTGTATTTAGCGGAACACTTTGTTATAATTTACCTCAGCAGGTTATACCCTACTATATTGTTTTTAAGGAGAGTAACTACATGTATCTGGACGAATACAAGCGCTGGCTGGCCGCCGACCTGGAAGACGCCGACCTCAAGCCGGAGCTGGCAAAGATTGAGGGTAACGACGATGAGATCAAAGACCGTTTTGCGGTGGCCCTGAAGTTTGGCACCGCCGGTCTTCGCGGTGTTCTCGGCGCAGGCACCAACCGCATGAACATTTATGTTGTCCGTCAGGCCACGCAGGGCCTGGCCAACTGGGTCAAGACCCAGGGCGGCACCCAGACCGTCGCCATCAGCTATGACAGCCGTCTGAAGAGCGATGTGTTCGCCAAGACCGCTGCAGGCGTTCTGGCTGCAAACGGCATCAAGGTCCGCATCTATGATGCCCTTATGCCCGTTCCCGCACTGAGCTTTGCCACCCGTTACTATAACTGCAACGCAGGCATCATGGTCACCGCTTCCCACAACCCGGCCAAGTACAATGGCTACAAAGCCTACGGCCCGGACGGCTGTCAGATGACCGACGACGCCGCTGCTATCGTCTATGACGAAATCCAGAAGACCGACGTAATCACCGGTGCCAAGTATGTCTCCTTCGCCGAAGGCGTAGAGAACGGCATGATCCGCTTCGTGGGCGACGACTGCAAGAAGGCCTTTTATGATGCCATTGAAGCACGCCAGGTCCGCCCGGG